>JBDKJW010000229.1:0-3729 GCA_039796395.1 Bacteroidota bacterium | reverse complement strand
GCGGGTATCTACAAGTGGTGATGAGGGTATTGTACGCAGCGAGTCGTATTCTTGTTTTAATAAAATAGTACTTCGGATTAAATTTTGAATAATCGTTTCTTGTTCTTTTTTTACCAGGCCTAATAAGTGCTGATTTGTTTGTTGAGCAATTGTATTAGCGATCGTAGCCGCGGTTGTAGGGTTTGTATGGTAGAAGCTGATTAGTAATTGGTCTTTATCTGTTTTAACGAGTTGTAGTTTTTTTCTAAAAGAATGCAGTGCATCGGCGGTAGATGTTTGTTTAAAATCTGTTATGGGTGCGGTGGTATGTATAACCCGCAATAATACAGTGTCGGAATTGGCAACGGCTAATATTCTATCTATATCATCGGTATTGCCGAAATAGGAGTAGAGGTCTTTTATATTCGGATTAAATGTTGCTGCTTTATCGTGTAGTAAAGAGTTGCCAGGGAGTATGGTTGTGGTAGCTTTGTAGGTTGGTGGTAGAACGAACAAGGCGATGGCGCAAGCCATCGCCGCCAATAAGGTTCCGCCTATAAGTATTCTCCCATTTTTTAGGAGTAATTGCACAAGGGTAATAATATTCAGTTCATTATTCATATAAATCATTAACGAGGTGCAACAATAACATTTCTATTCAAGCTTTCTTCTAATGAAATAAAGGTTTCTGTTCTTTCAATGCCTTTTATTTTTTGTAGTTCATCGTGTAGTACAAAGCGCATTTCTTGGATGTCTTTACAAACGATTTCTATGAACATACTATAGTTGCCGGTTGTATAATTTAAACGAACAATTTGCTGAATTTTTTTGAGCTCTTTTGCCACCACATCATACATAGAGCTTTTCTCCAAATAAATACCTATAAATGCTATGATATCA
Organism: Bacteroidota bacterium; assembly: GCA_039796395.1. Lineage (GTDB taxonomy): Bacteria > Bacteroidota > Bacteroidia > Chitinophagales > Chitinophagaceae > Sediminibacterium. Next base: position 2,850 of record JBDKJW010000229.1, on the reverse strand, counting down.
TATCCCAATGCTTTGAGATCTACAGAAAGTTTTTTACCTTTCACTACTTGTAGTTCTTCCAGTTTTTTGATACGTACATGAATAGTACCACCCGAAACAAAGAGTTTCTTGCCTAAATCGGCATAAGATATCTCCGCATTTTCCATCATTTCCTGAATGATTTGGAAATCGAGTTTGTCTAAATTCAATTTTCCAGACATTTTTAAATTCTTTTTTTGATAGTATTCAAATTTAATAACATTTTTTTAAATATTATCTATAATTAATAAAATATATTTAAAAATAGTTTAAATAAATGTGATTTTACTGTATTTTTGATTTATCAATACAATGATAGGTTCTTATATACTGTGGGGTGATGAAATTTTCGGCAGACATGCCCTCTTGTCTCGGGGGTGAGGATAACAGAATAAACGTAGTGTAGAGCCGTTTGGTAGCAATACCGAGCGACCAGGGTCGACCACTGAACTTTGCGCTATAGCTAACTGCCTCGTGGAGGTTCGATCCCTCCCCCTACAGCTTTTTTCTTTTTTAAAATCAAATATCCTAAACCGTGAAACCACAATCAAAGAGCTCAATTATTGATGAACTATCCGTTCGTTTTTTTTCTGATAACGATAGTATTGATGAATTAACACAGCTGCTTAATGTCGCATACCGAAAATACCTAAGCATAGGCTTAGAATTTATGGCAGCAAATCAAGATAGTACAAAAACATTGGATCGACTCAAAGGAGCAAAATGTTTGATTGCCACTCACCATAATCGTATCGTTGCAACTATTGCTTATTATTCTCCAGCTAACACAAATGGAAATCCTTGGTATGATAAGGAAGGTGTAGCAAGTTATGGACAATTTGCAGTTGATTCAGCGTATCAAAATCTTGGAATTGGGGATCTACTTATTAGTAAAATGGAAGAATTTGCACGGGCTGATAAAGCGGCTGTAATAACGATAGATACGGCTAAAGATGCCAGTGACCTTGTAAACTACTATACCCGAAGAGGATACCGCGATGTAGGCACTTGGAAATGGGATGTTACCAATTTTATAAGTGTGATGCTCCAAAAAAATTTGATAAATGATGAGATCAATTAAAATCCTATTTTGTATTTATAATTAAACGGCATTTTTCTTCTAGGGAATAGGGATAGTAAGGTGATATTTATTTCTTTCAATTTGTTGAAATCGTTACTTTCTATTGCATTACTGCCAGTTTGCATTAATTCTTTAGCGAAATCGGGGTTATTGAATTGGCTCGATTGAGCACATAATCTGGAAAATAAATTTTTCAAATAAACTGGCATTCGCCAGTTTATTTCGCGTTCGATAGTTTCCATTTCATCAATCGCATCTTTAAGCTTTAAATAGGAAACGCCATTTAAGAAAACCTTTTCTTGAGCAACAAGTTCATAGAATAGTTTAACATCATTATCGTTACCTGAATTGATTACTAGTTGCTCGCAGGTTTTCTTCAAATCTTGATAATGAAGATTCAGCTGCTCCATTTTTTTATCCTTAGTTAAGTTATTAATTGCTTGAGCAATTTTTCGTTTGGCTGTATCAATCTGATATTTTTTATCTGTACTATCATCTGTTGATAGGTTGTTTGCTTCATCTATAAGTTGATCTATCTCTGATTCCAGATCAGTAAGTAAAGAAGCTTGCTCATATTGTTCAAGTACTATTGCATTGTTTATTTCTGTGATAATACTATTGGATAACTCATGTAAATCGTCTTTTATTTTTTCAACAGAGATACTTTTGTGTGTAGGCTTAAAGGCCTCATATATTGTTTGATCTGACATGGGAAAATATATTGAAACGCCAAGATCCCTGCTTTCATTCATGTCAAGGCTAATCTCTATATCTGCGCCTTTAATAACGCTTTTGGTTAATTTTGCACCATCAATTTCTATGTAGCCAATAGATAAATTGCCTGCCGGTAGCGACATATGTGAACCTTCCAAAACATTTATAATAATTTTGTCTTTGTCGCCAATAAGAATTGATTTGTTTAGCGTATAACTTTTTGTTCTCTTTTGCGGCAGTATTGTATTTTTTTGAAAATACATATCCAGTTTAGTGGCATGTGCTTCCAAGTTGGGCTGATTGTCTGTTTCAATACAAATGTCTTGTGGGAGTGGCTGCCCAATTACATTATATTTCCCCTGTGTTATGCCTATTATTTCTGCATCTGTTTCTACAGTATTATGTTTGTCGTCTAAAATCGTTAGTTTAAAAGTATTGTATCGATTTATAACCAAGGGTAAATATGCTGTAAATTTGGCGCTTAAGGGTTTAACACCACTATCATATCCGTTATCTTCTCTAATAATCTGGTAATACAAGCCATCATAATTTCCTGTAAATTTTCCCATCAAAATCTCTTGATCATCTTGTGTAGTATTTTCATACGATAATTTGAGTTGTTTTTCTATTCTTGTTGAATGGGTACTATCTATTTGCGTATTGCGTACCCTGGTACCGGCAAAGTATGCAGCACCAATGGCAATAGCAGTTGTAGGATCGATTTCACATTTTACAGGTATTGAAAGCGATTCGGAAATTCTTTTTCGTATATAAGGTATATATGTTGACCCTCCCACCATTAATGCAAATTGAATATCCTGAGTTGTACTGTTATTACGCGTTAATATATCCTGAATCATCGTAATGGTTAATGCTACTGCATCATCGATAAGTTCTTCAAATTCTTCTCGTTTTAGGGTTACTATAATGTCTATTGGCTGATTGGCGTCGTCATGAATACCAGATAGTTCTATTTCTACCATCGTTCTATTGGAGAGTTCGATTTTCGCTTCTTCTGCCAGTTTTAATAGTTTGAA
>JBDKJW010000228.1:0-3735 GCA_039796395.1 Bacteroidota bacterium | reverse complement strand
AATTATGAGTGTACGATTAGGAGATTTAGCACCTAACTTTGATGCTACTACGAGTATTGGTAATATTAATTTTTATGACTATTTAGGGGATAGCTGGGGCGTACTTTTTTCGCACCCTGCCGATTATACACCGGTTTGTACAACCGAGTTAGGTAAAACAGCTTTATTAAAAGAAGAATTTGCCAAACGAAATGTAAAAGTATTGGCATTGAGTGTAGATAGCGTTGAACGCCACCAAGGTTGGATCAGCGATATCAATGAAACCCAAGGCACATCGGTAGATTTTCCCATTATTGCAGATCATGATAAATCGATTGCGCATGCCTATGATATGATACACCCCAATGCTTCCGAAACTTTTACCGTGAGATCGCTGTTTGTGATTGGTCCGGATAAAAAAGTAAAACTCACTATTACTTACCCAGCCTCAACGGGAAGAAATTTTCATGAAGTATTACGTGTTATTGATTCGTTACAACTTACTGCTCAATACAGTGTGGCAACACCAGCCGATTGGAAAGAAGGGGAAGATGTAATTGTAGTACCAGCTGTAAGTACGGAAGATGCTTTGCAGAAATTTCCTAAGGGATTGAATATCGTAAAGCCCTATTTACGCTATACACCACAGCCTAATAAATAGTTTTTGAATAGTTGTACTTGTATTGCCTCGGTTTCTACCGGGGCTTTTTTGTATCTTTCCTCAAACAACCAACTATGCGCAAACTGCTTTACCTTGCTTTTAGCTTGATAATTATTCAAGCTAATGCTCAAAAAACAATTCTTCATTGTGGGGCTTTAATCGATGTAAGAAAGTTATCCATACAAAATGAAATGTCGGTAATTATTGAAGGCAATAAAATTATTGATATACAAAAGGGGTATGCAACTGGTTCGGCAACGGATAAAGTGATCGATCTAAAAAAACAAACAGTGATGCCCGGCTTAATAGATATGCATGTGCATGTAGAAGATGAAACAGGCCCCAATACATACCTCAATGGTTTCACATTAAATGATGCAGATATAGCTTTTCAGGCTGCTGTATATGCAGAAAAAACTTTAATGAGTGGATTTACGACCGTTCGTGATTTAGGAGGTAGTAGTGTAAATATTTCTTTGCGAAATGCAATTAATAAAGGACTTACTAAAGGACCGCGCATTTATACCGCTGGCAAAGCCATTGGGTCTACCGGCGGACATGCAGATCCCACCAACAATTACCGAAAAGATATTATGGGTGATCCGGGACCAAAAGAAGGGGTAGTAAATAGTATTGAAGATGCGCATAAGGCTGTTCGCCAGCGTTACAAAGATGGATCAGATTTGATAAAGATAACAGCCACAGGAGGTGTGCTAAGTATGGCTAAAGATGGTAGCGGTGCACAGTTTACTGAAGAAGAGGTTCGTGCTATTGTTACAACTGCGAAAGACTATGGATTTAAAGTAGCAGCACATGCGCATGGTGCTGAAGGGATGAAACGGGCTGTATTAGGCGGCGTAAGTTCTATTGAGCATGGTACGTATATGACGGAGGAAGTAATGGATTTAATGAAACAAAAAGGCACTTATTTAGTGCCTACTATTACTGCTGGAAAATCGTCTGCCGATTCAGCAAAGAAACCTGGGTACTATCCTGAAATAGTGAGAGCAAAAGCATTAGTAGTGGGTAATTATATTCAGGGCACATTTGCAAAAGCCTATAAACGCGGGGTGAAAATTGCTTTTGGTACTGATGCGGCTGTATTTGCACATGGGAAAAATTGGATGGAGTTTGTATATATGACAGAAGCGGGAATGCCTATATTAGAAGCAATACAATGTGCTACATTGAATGCAGCCGATTTGTTGGGAGATGATAAAATTGGCGTGATAGAAAAAGATAAATTGGCAGATATTATTGCAGTGGATGGAGATCCAACCAAAGATGTAAATAGTATGAGTCGCGTAAAATTTGTAATGAAGAACGGAACTGTTTACAAAAATAATTAACCCTTCCATTTACGCAATTGCTGTAATAAAGCGCTGATATCTTTTGGTATCGGCGCTTCTATTTTATATGCAATACCGTTAAGTGTGAAAGCTAGTTGATAGGAATGTAAGGCTAAACGCGATAGTATCGGTCGCTCTTCTTCAGCAGTTTTTGATAGTTTAAAATTTCGTTTGATAGCTGATAGCAAAACAGGTCTACCATCTCCATAAATATCATCACAAACTATAGGGTGACCAATATGCTGTGCATGCACACGAATTTGGTGGGTTCTACCTGTATGAATTTGAAATTTCACAAAAGAAAATAATCGAAAAGACTCGAGTACTTCATAATCCGTTAATGATGCTTTGCCATTGGTATGTGTCATCATTTTAGTGGTTTTACCGGGATGCTCCATAATAGGCGCATCAATAATTCCAGTCGGGTTCAGCATTTGTCCGCTTACTAAGCCTACATACCATTTTTGCATATCTCTACCACTGAATAATTCAGATAATGCAGCATGTGCCTCTTCTGTTTTGGCAAAGATGATAACACCACTGGTATCTTTATCCAAACGGTGTACAGTAAAAATATTCCCGTACTTTTCTTTCAGCATATCTTTTAAAGATCGCTCAACACCTAATCTATCGGGGATACTTAATAAACCTGCCGGTTTATTCATGGCAACAAATGCATCATTTTCAAGTAGTATATCCAGCTTCATGTAACTATCCTTTTTGTTTACGAACAAAAGAATTGTTCATGAATTTAAGTAAGCGTACTTCTTTTTCATTGAGGTAGCGCCACTTGCTTCTTTCTACATTTTTTTTAGTGAGGTTCGCAAACATTACTCTATCGAGGGCCTTTACATCATAACCCAAATGTTCAAAAATGCGTCGTACGATTCTATTCTTGCCACTGTGAATTTCAATACCTACAATATGTTTGTCTTTTGTGTTGGCGTACCCTACGGAATCTGCTGCTACAAATCCATCTTCCAATGTTACTCCTGAAGCAATCTGATCTAAATCGGCTTTGGCTACTGGTTTATCAAGTGTTGCTTCATAAATCTTTTTTACTTCGAAAGAAGGGTGGGTAAGTTTTTGGGCCAATTCACCGTCATTGGTTAAGATGAGTACGCCTGTTGTATTTCTATCGAGCCTACCAACCGGGTATACTCTTTCTGTAGTAGCGCCTTTAATTAAATCAAGTACCGTTTTTCTTCCTTGTGGGTCGCTGGAGGTAGTGATGAAATCTTTGGGTTTATTCAACAAAATATATACACTGTTTTTTTGTAGAAAAACGCGTTTGCCTTTCACCACAATTTTATCCGTATCGCTTACTTTATAACCCGGTTCAAAAACCTTATCTCCATTTACGGTAACTTTTCCTTCTTTCACTAATTCAGCCGCTTCTCTTCTACCACAAACACCACTATGTGCAATGAATTTATTGAGGGGCATAGGTTGAGTTGCGGGATTCGGGTTGCGGGATTCGGGATTCGAAATAGGAGATTCGGGTTTCGGGTTACGGGATACGGGTTTGGATTTTTTATTGTCTACAGTTTCCGGTCTACGGTCGGTTTTCTTCTTATCGTCTATCGTCAATCGTCTATCATCTTTCTTCCGTATCTCGGAACTCGTATCTCGTAACTTCTTCTCCTTCCTCATCGCTTCTCCCTTCTCCCTTGCCTCCGCTTTTATTTTTCGCTTCTCTTGTTTGTACGCCTCTTTTATGGCCGCTCCTTTTTTTTGATCGGCGAA
>JBDKJW010000227.1:0-3739 GCA_039796395.1 Bacteroidota bacterium | reverse complement strand
AGTTTCGAAGCATATAAAGAGGCGTATAAAAAAAGTATGGAGGATCCTGCTTCTTTTTGGGAATCGGTAGCGGAGCATTTTGTTTGGAAAGAAAAATGGACGAGCCGCGAGCAGGTATTGAACTGGAATTTTAAAGAACCTCAAATAGAATGGTTTAAGGGGGCGAAATTGAATATTACTGAAAATTGTTTAGACAGACATTTAGCAGAAAGAGGAGATCAACCAGCTATTATTTGGGAGCCTAATTCGCCCGATGAACCACACCGAATTCTTACCTATAAAAAATTGCATGAAAAGGTTTGTGCCTTTGCACAAGTACTCAACAATAATGGTGTAAAAAAAGGAGATAGGGTTTGTATTTATATGGGTATGATACCCGAATTAGCGATTGCTGTACTGGCTTGCGCGCGTATGGGCGCTATTCATAGTGTGGTGTTTGGTGGTTTTTCTGCACAGAGTATAGCCGATAGATTAGAAGATGCAAAAGCTGAATTTATAGTTACTTGTGATGGCGCTTTTAGAGGAGCTAAAGATATTCCCTTGAAATCTGTAATTGATGATGCATTAATTGGCAATAAAACAGTAAAGCGTGTAATTGTTTGTACGCGTACCCGCACACCAGTTTCTATGTTGAAGGGAAGAGATGTATGGTGGGAAGATGAAATGAAACAGGTAGAAGAAAGTGGTATCAGTTTTACAGAAGCATCAACAATGGATGCAGAAGATCCTTTGTTTATTCTTTATACATCGGGCAGTACGGGTAAGCCAAAAGGTGTAGTACATAGCACAGCAGGTTATATGTTATATACAACGTACACATTTGTAAATGTGTTTCAATACAAGCCACATCAAATTCATTTTTGTACGGCAGATATTGGTTGGATAACGGGGCATAGTTATATTGTTTATGGTCCGTTAAGTGCGGGAGCTACTTCTTTGCTGTTTGAAGGAGTACCTACATTCCCTGATGCTGGTAGGTTTTGGGATATTGTTGATAAGTACAAAGTAAATATTTTGTATACTGCCCCCACTGCCATTAGAAGTTTAATGGGTTTTGGATTGGGTCCATTACAAGGCAAAGACTTATCATCACTACAAGTATTAGGAACTGTTGGAGAGCCTATTAATGAAGAAGCTTGGCATTGGTATGATGAACATGTTGGAAAGAAAAAATGCCCAATTGTTGATACCTGGTGGCAAACAGAAACGGGTGGTTGCTTAATTAGTAATATGGCAGGTATAACACCTGCAAAGCCAAGCTGGGCAACACTTCCCATGCCCGGGGTTCAATTATTATTGGTTGATGAAAAAGGAGAAGAAGTAAAAGCAAGTGGTGAAGAAACTGTTTCAGGAAATTTATGTATTAAAGCACCTTGGCCTTCTATTTTGCGAACTACCTATGGCGATCATGAACGATGCAGAACAAACTATTTTGCTACTTATGATGGCATGTATTTTACAGGTGATGGTGCTTTACGTGATAAAGATGGCAATTATAGAATCACCGGAAGAGTTGATGATGTACTGAATGTAAGCGGTCACCGCATTGGAACAGCAGAAGTGGAGAATGCGATTAATATGCATGCGGGCGTGGTGGAAAGTGCAGTAGTTGGTTTTCCACATGAGGTAAAGGGGCAAGGCATTTACGCCTATGTTATTTACCAAGGATCACAGGGGCAGGATACACATGGTAGTGGTGATTTAGTAAGAAAAGATATTTTACAAACCGTAACCAGGATTATTGGGGCCATTGCTAAGCCAGATAAAATTCAGTTTGTATGCGGTTTACCCAAAACACGTAGCGGTAAAATTATGCGTCGTATACTGCGAAAAATCGCAGAAGGTGAAACCGAAAATTTGGGTGATACTTCTACTTTATTGGATCCTGGTGTAGTAGATGAAATTAAGAGGGGGAGGGGATGATTATAGGGTATTCGGGTTTTGAGATACGGGTTACGAGTTATATATATTATTTTTTTCAGTAAAACTAACCCGAAACTCGCATCCCGTAACTCGTATCTTATGATTAGTTATTCATAACATCCTCGAGCCCTGCAATCATCTTCGAAAAACTGGGAATTGCATTATTGCATAGTACAATTAATGTTCTCCTACTATTAAGGAATCGTACAATCTGTGTTTTATAACCGGGGTTATCTCCGTTGTGTGAAACAATTTTATTACCGTCTTTATCAGAGCTTATATCCCAGCCAAAACCATACGAAGATTCTTTGCCATTATTTAAAGTAGCGGAACTAAAGGCTTCTGCTAGCGTGATTTGTTTTACCAATTTCTCGGTGTACAATGCCTGATCCCATTTCAATAAATCTTCAGCAGTAGAACTAATTCTACCCGGACCTTTTCGATTACCTAACCAAATAGTATAGTTGGAAGAGGGAAAAGAATCGGCGCGAATAAATTGACTTCGCTCGGGTACATACATATGTCCGATTGCAAAATTTTTTACGGCTGCTTTTTCTGCGAGTGTTCTTATAGCAGTACTTTTCATGCCTAATTTCTTAAAAATTTCTGTGTTGCAAAACTGAATGAAATCAATACCTGAAGCTTTTTCAGCAATGCTAGCTAATAATACATAACCCGTATTACTATAATTGTATTTTTCTCCAGGAGCGAATAAACTAGGAGGGTGATATTTATGGAGATAAGCAATAATATCTTCATTGCCTGCAACCTTCGATTTGTCCCAATATTGATCCATAATAGCTTGGTAATCGGGTAAACCGCTTGTATGTGTAAGTAAGTGGCGTATGGTAATACCAGCATACGGAACAGATACATACTGATTTATTGAATCATCAAATTGTAATTTACCTCGCTCTTGTAGCATCATTATTACCATGGCAGTGAATTGTTTACTAACTGAGGCTAATTCAAAAATATCATCTTCTTTTAAGGGTGCTTTATTTTCAAAAGTTCTATACCCTATGACTTTTTTGTAAATTGGTTTTCCTTTTTCTGCAATTAATACAACGCCGTTGAAACTTTCTTTGCTTGCAAACGAATCAACAATGCTTGCAATAGCTTGCTCCTGTGCGTTTGTCGTTGTTTTTAAAATAATAAGGAGAAGTAAAGCGAATATTTTTTTACTCATGTATTTCTAATTTAGGTGTAATGATAATTGCTAGAATATTTAACCACAGATTATACAGAAGTATATATTATTTTATCTGTGTTATCTGCGCCATAATCTTTAAACTCGCATCCCGAAACCCGTAACTCGTATCTAATGTATCATTCTTATTGCTTTTCCACTTCTATTTGTATTCTGCACTCCATTCTCAACAGTTAATTGTCCGTTTACTATTACATACTGAAACCCTTTGCTGTATTGGTGTGGCGTATTATAGGTAGATAGATCTGCAACAGTTGCTTCGTCAAAAATCACAATATCAGCAACAAAACCTTCTTTTAGTAAACCTCTATTTTGTAAGTTGAATTTAGTAGCAGGAAGTGAGGTCATTCTGCGAATAGCTTCTTCCAAAGAAATTACTTTTTCTTCTCGCACATATTTTCCTAGTACACGCGCATTGGTTCCATAGCCTCTTGGGTGTGGGTTGCCTTGTTTATACACACGAATACTTGCATCACTAGCAAACATGTTGAATGGGTATTGCATAATGGCTTTTACATCTTTATCGCTCATGCCATGAAATACCATGCCCGCACCACCCATTTCCATCATTTGCAAAATGGTTTCTGCTTCTTCTTTTACACTATG
>JBDKJW010000226.1:0-3827 GCA_039796395.1 Bacteroidota bacterium | reverse complement strand
CCAATTCTTTTTTAGATGCGATAATTATAGGTGCCGCCTGTAAATACCCAGTACACTTTTTGGCGCGAGGGGAGGCATGTGCAAAAAAACGTTATCGGTTTCTTTTGGAAGGATTGAATATGATTCCTATTTACAGGATGCGGGAAGGGAGAGAGAAGCTTTATTTGAATGCCAATAGCTTTGAAAAAGTGCAGGCAGTTTTAAATGCCCATGGCATCGTATTGATTTTTATAGAGGGCATTTGTATGCTCAAGCATGAATTACAACCGTTTAAAAAAGGGGCAGCTCGAATTGTAATAGAGTATAAAGGATCGAAAACGCTTCGTATTTTGCCTGTTTGTGTACGATACGAACAGCTACCGGCCGTGTTTAAGAAGTTGTATATAGGCTCCGGAAAATTATTTGATGCATCCGTTTTTTTGAAAGAGAAAGACACCTTGCAAATAGTTCGAAACTTTAACGCTATCATGAATACACAACTGAGGGCGCTATTACAAGAGGGAGATCGACTGATAGCGGCAAATATCTCCAAGCCAGCTACTATAACTCATATATTAAGCGTTATCCTATGGCCAATTTATTGGCCTGTACACAAAGTTGTATATTTATTAACCAAGAAAACAGTATTTTTTGATTCCGTTTTATTTGGGGTAATGCTACTTATAATACCTGTATGGTTATTGCTCTTAATGCTATTGAGCGTTTATTTAACCTATAATTTTTAGCGTATGCGTTGGCTTGGAAATAGAGAAAGTAATAATATAGAAGACCGCCGCGGTAGCGGCGGCAGTGGGATTGCTATAGGAGGTGGAATTGGGGGTATCATCATTGCTGTTTTATATATAATGCTTGGGGGCAATCCGGGCGATGTAGTAAACCAGGTTGTGCAACCAAAACAAACGCAAGAACAAACACACCAATCTCCAGCAGAAGAAAAATTAGCATCGTTCACAAAAGTAATTTTGGGACTAACGGAAACCGTTTGGGATTCAATTTATGAAGCAAATGGAGGAAAATATAGTCAACCCAAACTTGTGCTTTTTAGTAACCAAACTCAATCTGGCTGTGGTTTTGCAAGTGCTGCAACGGGACCGTTTTATTGCCCGCCCGACCAAAAAGTGTATATTGATCTGTCTTTTTTTGATGAATTATCAAATCGATTTGGGGCACCAGGCGAATTTGCTATGGCGTATGTAATTGCCCATGAAGTGGGGCATCACATACAACAATTAGCGGGTACAACCGATAAAATGCAGCAGCTTAGAGCAAAACTCAGCGAAAAAGAGTATAATCAATATTCTGTAAAGCTTGAACTGCAGGCCGATTTTTATGCCGGGGTATGGGCACATCATGCGAATAAACTTAAACAGGTGATTGAACCCGGTGATATTGAATCTGCGCTCAATGCCGCCAATGCCATTGGCGATGATCGATTACAACAACAGAATGGCGAACGTATAGTTCCAGATGCCTTCACTCACGGAACCTCCAAACAAAGAATGTATTGGTTTAAAAAAGGATTTGAAACAGGTGACCCAAAACAGGGAACAACATTTACCACCATAAATGAATAAATTCGGCGCATTCGTTTTATGTGTAGCCTTTTTTTTATTGTGCATTCACAAGATTGATTATTCGTGAGTGTTAACAGTTATTTTTGCACGAATAAAAAAGAAAGGCCATTCATATGGTAAAAAACCTAACTGCAATTTTTGTGATTTCTACATTTTTATTTGCTTGTGCGGCAAGTAAAAAGAATGCCACAACAGATATCATCAGAATCGATTCTTTAAAGCTGCTTGATATTTATGTTGTACCCCATAATATGAAATATAATAATACCACGGTTGGCGGGTTATCGAGTATTGATTATAATTCGCAGAAAAATGAGTATTACTTAGTTTGTGACGACAGATCTAATATAAACCCAGCGCGCTTTTATACCGCAAATATTCCGATTAAAGAATACAAGATAGATACGGTAGTGTTTACTGATGTACAATTTATGCGCACACCTGCAGGAGATACATTTCCAGATTATTATAAAAAGGCAAAAGAAGCTGTAGATCCTGAATCATTAAGATATAATAACGCGAAAGATTATTTTTTGTGGACGAGCGAAGGAGAGAAAATGGTTACAAATAAAGACACCGTAATTGTTAATCCGGCAATTATAATGATGGATAAAAAAGGGCTTTTTTTAGATACTTTCCGATTGCCAGAAAAGTTAATTATGTCGGCAGGCTCTATTGGTCCGCGACAGAATGGGGTACTAGAAGGCATGAGTTTCGGAAACAATTTTAAAGACCTCTATGTAAGCGTTGAAGAGCCATTATATCAGGATGGCCCACAAGTAGAAACCTTTGTTCAAAAAACCTGGCTCCGATTTTTTAAGTTTGATGTAAGCACAAAGAGAAATACAGAGCAATATGCCTATATGCCTGAAAAAATTGATACGCTACCCAAACCGATTAGCGCATTCAAAGTAAATGGCGTTTCCGAAATTCTATACATTGGTGATAAAAAATTTTTAGTTGTTGAAAGAGCTTTTTCAACAGGCAGACAAAAGTGTACCATAAAAATTTTCTTGGCCGATGCAAGCAAGGCCTCAAATGTGCGGGATAATCCATCACTTCTATTAGACGCGCCGGCATTTCCCATGACGAAGAAATTATTGGTTAATTTTGATACGATAGATCAGTTTATTGATAATGTAGAAGGAATAACCTTGGGACCTAAATTACCAAATGGCAATCTATCTCTTTTGCTAGTGGTTGATAACAATTTTAGTAAGTTCGAACAAACCCAGGTTATTTTGATGGAAATTATTCCATCATGAAATAGAGAAGGGTAGTGTTTTTTATTAGTGCGGATTATACGCATAAACCACTTCATAAGCCTGCTTCTTTAAAGCAGGAAGGCCTTTCCCAACTGGAAGGTCTTTTTTTTGTGGGCTCGGCTCACAAACCCAATAGCTAGCACCATTGTAAACAATAGGATTGCTCATTGGTTGATCAAATTTTACGGCAACTGTAATATGAGCCGGATAAGAAAGTACAATCATAGGTAAATGATAAATTTCTTTTACTAGGCAAAAGAAAAATGCAGCACGATCTTCGCAGTCACTGTAATCATAAAGCAAAGTTTGCTCCGCAGACAATCTTTTTTCTTTACCATATATATGCGCGTCGTTCTCAAACGCAAAAGCAGATCTTGTAAGATGCATTAAATAATCAATACCTTGTTTTTGAGACTTATTTGTCAATATTTTTTTAAGCGCCGGAATTAATGACTCATACGTTGTTTTACTTAATGGGATAGAAAATTGTAAAGGATAATCAACAGTTGGATAATTGCTAAATATTTTTTGAACACTTTTATTTACAAGTATTTTAAAATCATAACTAGAAGATCGGTAATCAAATTTTATAGCTTTTTCTATAGTAGGGTAATCGCTAAAATTGGGCAGCTGGTTTATTTTATACGAAAAGGCCAATGCATTTTTTGAGGTACCCACTAAAACTAATTGAAAACGCGATTGCTCAAAATCAATTGAACCATAGTCGTGATAGTTCAAACAAACATATTGTTTACCCGCTAGGTTAATAAATGGAATATCATAAACCACTTCATTGCTTTGCGTGTATAGTAGCATGGTGTCTTTATACATCCGAATGGCAGCGCTATAGCCACAATTATTCAATAAAGCCCATTTATAAAGCGTGTATCTATGATAATTTTCTTGCTTCGGAGAAATTTGTTCTGCGGTAGTTCTAATAAGTTGATAAAATAACCAATCATCTAAGCGCTGCTCTTGTTTGTAGGTT
>JBDKJW010000225.1:0-3854 GCA_039796395.1 Bacteroidota bacterium | reverse complement strand
CTAAAAGCTACACAAAAGCAATTGGTACAATCAGAAAAAATGGCCAGCTTGGGAGAACTCACTGCAGGCATTGCCCATGAGATACAGAACCCCTTGAATTTTGTAAATAATTTTAGTGAGCTGAATGTGGAGTTATTAGAAGAGTTAAGGGTTAAGAACGAAGAATTAGGCGTTAAGGATGAAGATGTTTCTGAATTACTAAAAGATATCAAAACCAACTCCGAAAAAATTAACCACCATGGCAAAAGAGCGGATGGTATCGTAAAAGGTATGCTACAACATAGCAGGAGCAGTACCGGACAAAAAGAAGCAACAGACATTAATGCACTATGTGATGAATATTTAAGATTGGCGTATCATGGCTTGAGGGCAAAAGACAAAACCTTTAATGCGGAGTTTACAACAGAGTTTGATGAAACAATTGGCAAAGTGAATGTACAGCCACAGGAAATGGGGAGGGTTATACTGAACTTGATTAATAATGCTTTTTTTGCAGTGGCAAAGCAATCTGAAATCTGGTCCGCCCAGGCGGATGATTCTGGTTCTTTAGTGTACACCCCCACAGTAACAGTGGCCACAAAAAAACTCGGAAACACAATAGAAATAAGAGTAACCGACAACGGCATAGGCATCCCACAGAACATAAAAGAAAAGATCTTCCAACCGTTTTTTACCACCAAACCCACAGGACAAGGAACAGGACTGGGTTTAAGCCTTGCCTATGATATAGTTACCAAAGTGCATGGCGGCAAGTTGGAAATGGAAAGTGAAGCAGGAGTGGGCACTACATTTATCGTAACTATCCCTGTATAAGTTATAATCCCGAGGGGCGTACAATTTATAATTTGTAAATTCGAAAAATGACTAATGACACAAAAACAATAGCAGCGCTTCTTCAAGATATTGCTAAGGCGCGGAGCGAATATATTAGCTTAGTTGATTCGATAAATGAAGATCAAGCTGCTCATAAGATATCTGCTGATACATGGAATATTATAGACATTACAGAGCATTTATTTTGGGCAGAACAAGGAGCTATTTATGGAATGTGGAAGACGCTTCTAGCCATTCGAAATGGATCGGCAGAAAAAACGTATAGTTCCATTCATCAAAATTGGACGATAGAAAAAATTATTGAACATACTTGGAAAGAAAAAGAAGAAGTGCCCGCTGTTGCAGCGCCAAGACTTGGTGGTACGCTGAGGTTCTGGGCTGCTTCGCTATCTAATCTTCAGCAAGTTTTAGAAAGTTTTGGAAATGATTTACAGATGGAAGAGTTGAGATTAATTGCGCATCCACACCCAATTTCAGGCGCCATGGATTTTCACCAACGGTTAGAATTTTTAAGATTTCATATACAAAGGCATTTTTTGCAAGTACAAACAATTTTACATCAACTTTAGTAATGACTGCTCGCTCTATACACGCTACTTCACCAGAGGAATTATTAGCTAAGCTTAATATAGAAATAGTTAATGGCTTTACGCCTACGCTAGCATTTGTTTTCATCTCCATAAAACAAGATAGAAAAGCAGTTTGTGAAATACTTTCAGAAAAAGGCATTGATATTTTTGGTGCTACCTCTTGCGGTGAGTTTATTGATGGCCATCAAAGTGAAGGCGAAATGGCTGTTTTGTTGCTTGATGTTCCCAGTGAATATTATAAAATAAATTTTGAAGAAATTGATAATAGAAATATTGAAAAAGTTTCGAAGCTACTCGCAGAAAAGGCATTGCAACAATATGATCATCCATCATTAATTATTTGCAGTACCGGGATGACGGTTGATGCAGAATATTTTAATGGAGAGTTGATGGTTAAATGCATTGGAAAAGAGCTAGGTGCCGATAAAATATTCTTTGGAGGAATGGCAGGAGATGATATGCGTTTTACAGGCACTTATGTGTTTACAAAAGAAAAAGAAACCGATAAGGGGTTGTTAGCTTTAGTTTTTGATGCTACAAAAATAAATCTTTTTGGCGTAGCTACTACAGGATGGAAACCCATGGGCATTGCTCGGCGTGTTACAAAAAGTGAAGGAAACAAATTGTATACAATCGACGATAGGCCTGCGGTAGAAATGTATTTGAAATACCTAGGCAGAGAAGAGAAGAAAACAGATACAACATTTAATATTTTTGAAGAACTGGGGTATACTTATCCGCTGATTACAGAAAGAGAAGCCGGTGGCGAAATGGTATTGCGCTCACCGTTAAAAATCGATCATTCGGATCATGCTTTGGTGATGGAGGTTGAAATGCCAACTGGCACTAAGTTTTGGTTTTCAACACCGCCAGATTTTGATATAGTTGATGAAATATTAACCGAAGCAGCAGACATTAAAAATACTAAACTACCCAGCGCAGATGCCCTATTGATTTTTTCATGTGCTGGTCGACCGCCAGTATTAGGCCCATTCGTGACCGCTGAAAATAATGGCTTAGCAGAAATATGGCAAACACCCATGGCGGGCTTTTTTACATATGGGGAATATGGAAGAACAAAAAAAGGAAAACAAGAATTTCATTCTGGGGCATGTTGTTGGGTAACGATTACAGAAAACAAATCATGAAAGCAAAATCTATAAAAGGAAAATCGACAGAAGAAATTGAATTGGCGCTAAAAGCAAGTATGACAGATAGCTTCAAGCCAACACTGGCAATTGTATTTCTCTCCGTAACACAAAATAGAAAAGAAATTGCTACTATTTTAGATAAGACTTGTATTACAATTTTTGGTGTTACTACTAATGGAGAATTTACAGATGATATACCCGAAAAACAATCTACGGCAATATTACTATTAGATATTAACCATGATTACTTCAGTTTGCTATACGCTGATTACGATAAAACAAGCTATCGAGGCGTAGCGGCTAATTTGGCAAAAGAAGCGATTGATAAATTCTCTAACCCTGCTTTTTTAATTGCGGGGAGCAATGCTAATGCCGACGCTGAAGCGCTGCTAAGAGGCTTTGAAGAAATAGCTGGGAAAGAAGTAGAAGTATATGGGGCAATGGCGGGTGATGATATTACATTCACCGAGCAGTTTGTATTTACTAATAATTGGGACAGTAAAGAAGGCCTAGTAGTATTAGCTTTTGATGCGAATAAAATCTCCATTAAAGGAAAAGCCACTTGCGGTTGGAAAGCTGTTGGCACCACAAAAACAGTTACAAAAAGCGAAGGCAATCATGTATATACGGTAGATGATGTACCTGTATTGGATCTTACAGCAAGGTATGGCGGTATTGAAAATGTGAGTCCAGATAACCCAGAATTGCTCTTAGAAATTGCTGCGAATTTACCCATGCAATTGCAACGCGAAAATGGTGACCCCATTATGCGACCGGGTTTGGTGATAGACTGGAACGATCATTCTTTTTATTGCAGCGGAACTGTACCTCAAGGAAGTAAAGTACGTTTTTCCTTACCACCCGATTTTGACGTGATAGATAAAGTGATTCAAGCAACCAATGAACTAAAAGAGAAAGAAATGCCAGAAGCCGATGCGGTAATTGTATTTAGTTGTGCAGGCAGACTATTATCATTTGGCCCCATGATTAATCAAGAAATAGAAGGCATTAAAAATATTTGGAATGTTCCTATGGTAGGTATGTTTAGTAATGCAGAATTGGCAAGGGCAACAGGTGGAAATTTAGAAATGCATAATGCAACAACTTGTGTTGTAGCTTTAAAAGAAAAATAAATGCACAAGTCGCTCGAGGCTATACAACAATTAATTGCGCAAGTAGCGCTAAGCGAAGAAAATAAAACATGGCTATTAAAAGCATTGACAGAAGCGGATAAGCAATTTGCGATAATAGAATTTAAATTAGATAGAACAGAAAAAGT
>JBDKJW010000224.1:0-3857 GCA_039796395.1 Bacteroidota bacterium | reverse complement strand
GCTACCTCACCAGGATGCATCACATGTAAAGAGAGCGCATTATTAGGTTGATCGCCTGCTTTATAAGTTATTGGAGTGCCAGGTTTCAAGCCTAATTCATTAGCAATAGTAGTTGTAACCCTACCATGATCTGAAAAAACATCTTGAATAGTTGGGATAAAGGATTTTTTAAAGTTGAAATAATTAAAAACGTCTGTTGATAAATCCTTGTTTTTAAAATCCCAGAAAATACCCTCCGATAAAGCAGATACGGTAGTGGTAATAGTACCTGTGAGTTGCATACCAATATAATCACCCGGTAGCATTACTTTATCTATCTTCTCAAATAAAATGGGTTCATTTTCTTTAACCCATGCTAGTTTACTAGCAGTAAAATTTCCAGGAGAATTTAAGAGATGCGCTAAACAGTGTTGCTTGCCAATTGCCACAAAAGCTTTCTCGCCAATATCTACAGCCCTACTATCGCACCAAATAATACTATTACGCAACAGTTTCTGCGCAGCATCTACAACAACCAATCCGTGCATTTGATAAGCAATGCCAATAGCTGAAATATGGAGTGGGTTATATTTTTTTTGCGCATTCAGTTTTATTATCGCGCGCTTCACATGCTCCCACCAAGTTTCAGGAGATTGTTCAGCCCAACCTTGCTGCGGCGCAATAATTTCGGCTTCTGATTCAGGAAAATGAGTAGATGCAACTATTTCTTTACTATCGCTATCCACAACAGTAACTTTAACCGACGATGTTCCTAAATCTATACCGAGTAAAAGCATACACAGCGATTTTAAAGAATAACCTAAACTTTTATCACACGCATCCTAGGCACTAATAAATGCATGATGATCCATGCAGTAATATAAGCTAAACCACAAACCGCAAACATAATATAATACGCTGTTTCAATTTGATTAATGGATCTATAGTATACAAATAAATTTTTCTGCACGGCTAATGATAAAAATATACCACCCAATGCCCCAAACATACCACCAATACCAGTTACGGAACCGATAGCCGACTTTGGAAACATATCACTTACAGTAGTAAAAATATTAGCACTCCAAGCTTGGTGCGCAGATGCAGCCAACCCAATAATTAAAACAGCGAACCACATATTAATACCTCCGGCAACCTGTGCCAATAAAATAGGCAATACCAATAAAGCATAAATAAACATTGATGTTTTACGCGCTTTGAAAACAGTCCAGTTATTTTTTATTAAATACAACGGCAACCAGCCACCACCAATACTACCAAAAGTAGATATAGTATATACTAAAGCAACGGGCAAAGCTACTGCCGTTCCCTTCAACCCGTATTGACTCTCTAAAAAATCGGGCAGCCAAAATAAATAAAACCACCAGATAGGATCAGTGAGTAACTTACCAAGCGCAAAAGCCCATGTTTGTTTAAACTGTAATAGTTTTAGCCAACTAATAGCAGGTTTATTTTCTTTCCCTGTTTCTACTACTTCATCATGATCACTATGTATATAAGCAAACTCTTCTTTACTAAGTGAAGGATGTACTGCTGGCTTTTGATAATACTTCAGCCAAAAAAACAACCATATAAATCCTAACATTCCCGTTATAATAAAAGCCCATTGCCATCCAAAACGTACTGCAATGAATGGCACACTCAACGGCGCAACAATAGCACCAATATTTGCACCTGAATTAAATATACCGGTAGCAAATGCCCGCTCTTTTTTAGGAAACCATTCTGCTACTGTTTTAATAGCAGCAGGGAAATTACCCGCTTCTGTTAAACCCAATGCTGCACGGGCACTTGCAAAACCCCCAACACTTGATACAAATGCATGTGCCACTGCCGATATACTCCACAACCCTGTTGCCCAAGCATACCCTTTTTTAGTTCCTATACGATCAATAATACTGCCCGCCACTAATAAGCCAATCGCATATGAAATTTTAAAAGCTATTTCAACATTGGCATAATCACCATCATCCCAATGCATCTCGCTGGTAAGCGTAGATTTTAGCAAACTAATTACAGCTCTATCTAAATAGTTTATGGTAGTAGCAAAAAAAACAAGGGCGCAAATTCGCCACCTGTATTTTCCAATCGTAGTTTGCATTATCTGGCTATTTAAGTAACTGAAGTAACGCAGCAGTTTGCTTGGTTAACTCCTCAAATTTTTTATTAGCAATTATATCTTCCGTAATAAACTTACTCCCTAAACCAACCCCAACCACACCTGCCTTCATCCACAACTCAACCCCCTCCTTACTCGCTTCCACCCCACCCGTAACAACAAAATGTAATTTTGGAAATAAAGGCTTAATAGCTTGCACAAAAGAAGGGCCCAATACATTACCAGGGAATAGTTTAATTAAACTACAGCCTGCCGCCGCCGCCACGTGTATTTCAGTAGGCGTCATACAACCCGGTAACCAAGGAATTTTGTGTAAGTAAGCCGTATCAGCAACATGGGCATCAAAAACTGGACTAATCAAAAAATCAGCACCCGCTTCAATAAATGCAGTTGCTTGCGCAGCCGTAGTAATTGTTCCCACCCCAACATATAACCCTTTCAGTTTATCCCTTTTCCCGATTATCTTTTTGAAATTAGCTAGTGCATTTTTACCTCTGTTCGTAAATTCAATAGCCCTAATACCGCCAGCATACAATGCTTCTGTAATAGCTACACAAGTATTTTCATCATCCTGATAAAATAAGGGTAATATGATTTGTTCCTTAATTACTTTTTCTATTTGCTGGTATTGATCCATACTATACTCTTTCTTCTATTTGATGAATAGTTTGTTTGGTATGATCTCCCTTCTCTCCTAATTTACCATAGGCTGCTGAAGCTGCAAGGGATATGAGCGTTGTAGCATCATATTTTTTTGTGGCATCTGCATATAACAAAGCCCCCATAAAACAATCGCCGCTACCTACTGGGTCAATTACTTTATCTGCCACAAAAGTTTTTGAAATAGCCATACCATTGCTATCATGAAAAGTGGCGAAGTAACTTATCTTGCCATCATTGGTAAAACGGAAAGTATGGGCAACCTGTTTGCAACTCGGATACTGCATAAAAATATCAGCTGTTGTAATATTTGCTAAGCTGGCATAGTGTTCTTTTGCATTTTTACGATGCGGATCCGAATCAATAGCTACACCTAATAAATCATGTGCACTCCAAATATTACCCATAATTATATGGCAATATTTTACCAGTGCTGGCATTACTTCAACTGGCTTTTTTCCATACTGCCATAGCTTAGCCCGGTAATTTAAATCAATTGATATAACCAAACCCAATGCAGAAGCCGCTTGTAGGGCTTCTAAACAAAGCGTTGCGATGTTTTGATTTAAAGCCGGACTAATAGCGCTAAAATGAAAATGGGTACAATCTTGCAATACATTCTTCCAATCTATAGTTCCCGGTTGTAGTGTTGCAAAAGAAGAATAAGCACGATCATAAATTACACCTGCATTTTTTAAATCTTTTCCTTCAGGCAAATAATAAATACCAATACGATTACCATCAGCTGGTAATGATACAAACTCAACCAATTCACTATTGAGTTGCTTTTCTATTTCATCACTTAAATAATTATTAGGGATGGCACTTACATAACGAACCGCTTCACCCCAATTGGCTAAAGCCCTAGCCACATTTAGTTCTGCACCACCAATGTATATAGGCATAGATGCATTATTAATCCACTCACCACCTAATGCAGGCGACATGCGCAATAACAACTCACCAAAACAACAAATTCTTATCATGCTTATTTTAATGACTCAATAGTTATCGGATCCATATCGGTGTATTCCAAATTCTCGCCTGCCATTCCCCAAATAAATCCATAATTCATCAT
>JBDKJW010000223.1:0-4827 GCA_039796395.1 Bacteroidota bacterium | reverse complement strand
TAGCAACACCTA
Source organism: Bacteroidota bacterium (assembly GCA_039796395.1). GTDB lineage: Bacteria > Bacteroidota > Bacteroidia > Chitinophagales > Chitinophagaceae > Sediminibacterium. The sequence continues at coordinate 4,815 of JBDKJW010000223.1, read as the reverse complement.
TTACCCATCTTAATAAGAGTTATTTGTTTAAAGGGTTAAGCGCAACAATTACAGTGGGTAGGTATCATAGTTGGGTTATAAGTGAAAACAATTTCCCTACTGAATTAGTTATTACTGCTACAGATGATAATGGATTTGTTATGGGACTGCAACACACAAAATATGATATACAAGGCGTGCAGTTTCATCCAGAAAGTGTACTTACCCCTGATGGAGAAACAATGATAAAAAACTGGTTAGCGTATTAATAATATTTTATGAAGAAGATTTTACAACAATTATTTGAGCATAAAACATTATCGAGAGATAAAGCAAAAGAAATACTTATTCAAATTTCGAACGGTATATATAATGAGTCGGAGATCACTGCTTTTATTACTGTATTCCTCATGCGTAGTATAACCATTGAAGAGTTACAAGGCTTTAGAGATGCATTGCTTGAATTAGCTGTTCCTGTACAGCTAAGTTCGAAGGAAATCATTGATATTGTTGGTACTGGCGGTGATGGAAAAAATACATTTAATATATCTACTTTATCTTGTTTTATTGTTGCAGGCGCAGGTATTAAGGTTACTAAACATGGTAACTATGGGGCATCTTCTATTAGTGGTGCATCCAATGTAATGGAACAGTTGGGTTATCGATTTAAAAATAATAGTGCTTTACTTCAAAAAGAGTTAGATGAAGCCAATATTTGTTTTTTGCATGCTCCGTTGTTTCACCCCGCACTTAAAATTGTTGCGCCTATTCGTAAAAATTTAGGTGTGCGTACTTTTTTCAATATGCTCGGACCAATGGTAAACCCAGCAAAGCCAACATTCCAATTGGTTGGGGTCTATAATTTGGAAATGGCAAGAATTTATAATTACTTGTTACAACAAACCCAATCTCAATTTACCATTATACACGGGTTGGATGGCTATGATGAAATTTCATTAACCAATGACACCAAGGTTATTACCCAAAGAGGCGAAGCCATTTACACGCCAGAACAATTAGGCAAACGCATGGTAATGGCAGAAGACATTTATGGGGGGAGTTCAGTAGAAGCATCTGCAAAACTATTTTCAAAAATTATTAAAGGAGAGGGCTCATGGTCCCAAAACGCTGTTGTGTTAGCCAATGCCGCAATGGCATTGTATGGTATGCATAAATACGCCAACTATAATGATGCTTATGCAGCGGCTGTAGAAAGCCTAGAGTCGGGCAGGGCATATGCATGTTTACAAAACTTATTAGCTATTCAATAACTAAAAGCGCCATGAATATTTTAGATCAAATTATTGCGGAGAAATACAAAGAAGTGGCTGCTAGAAAGCAACTTAATACTATCAATGATTTGGAAAAGCAATTAGCCAATGCTACGCCAACTTATTCCCTCAAAAAAACATTGTTAACGGGTAATAGTACGGGAATCATTGCTGAATTTAAACGGCAATCACCCAGTAAAGGCATTATCAATAATAAAGCTACAGTTAAGGAGGTTACAACTGCCTATTTCGAACATGGCGCTGCTGCAATTTCTGTACTTACAGATCAGCCCTTTTTTGGGGGCAGTATGGATGATTTATTAGCTACCACACCGCTTGCTCTTCCAGTACTGCGCAAAGATTTTATGATTGATCCCTATCAACTAGTAGAAGCTAGGGTTGCTGGCGCATCCGTAATTTTATTGATTGCGGCCTGTTTAACCCCCCAACAAGTGGCATTAATGGCAGCACAAGCACATCAAATTGGATTGGAAGTATTACTTGAAATACACAATGAAGAAGAATTAGGCCATATTTGCGCGGAAATAGATATGGTTGGGGTTAATAATCGAAACCTAAAAGATTTTAGCGTTAATCTAGAACATTCCATGCGATTAGCTTCTTTAATTCCAAGTTCTATTCCTACGATTGCAGAAAGTGGCATTAATAATGCCGATACGGTTGTAACTTTAAGCCGCTCTGGTTTCAAAGGATTTTTAATGGGTGAATACTTTATGAAACAAGAATCTCCTGCGATTGCTTTTGCCGATTTTGTAAAAGAACTTAAAGCAAAGCAGTATGCGCCTTAAAGTATGCGGACTAACAAATATTGATCAGTTTAATCAGCTCGATGAGCTTGGTGTAGATTTTGGCGGATTTATTTTCTATCCTAAATCACCTCGCTATGTATTTAAGCATCTGCCAAGAATGACAATCAAGAAGGCAAAAGGTAAAAAAATAAATAAAGTAGGGGTGTTCGTAAATGAAATAGCCGAAGAAGTTATACAAACGGTTGATGATTGCGGATTATATCTAGTACAATTACATGGTGATGAAACGCCACGTTATTGTGAGAAGATAGCCAATTATGTATCTGTTATCAAAGCTTTTCGGATTCGAGAAGATGATGATATTCTGTGGAAGATAAAAGACTATCAAGAAGCGGCTGATATGTTTTTGTTTGATACGGCTGGTAGTGGGTATGGAGGAACAGGCCAACAATTTGATTGGGAAAAATTGGCTGCATTGGAAATTCGAAAGCCATTTTTTTTGAGTGGCGGTATCGGCCCAGAAGATGTTGCGGCTATTCAACGTTTCGCAAATTTTCCTGTTGCTAAAGATTTGTTTGCTTTAGATGTGAACAGTAAGTTTGAAACCGCCCCTGGTATAAAAAACATTCAATTAATAGAATCATTTATTAACGCATTTTCATATGAATAAAAAATGGCTGATCATATTGGGATTAATATTATTTATGTCTTCTCTTAAGGCGCAGCAATTGAGTAATGTGTACCTTAATCAAAATGGTAGAGCTTCCTACCGGATCTCACTTAATAATATCTATATAGTTATTAGTGAATCAGGAAAATTGAAAGAAATTAAAACGGATGCACAAGGAACAATTGTGTATAGTACTTCAAAGCGTGTTGAGCAAATAGGTAATACCAGAATCGGATTTAATTATCAAGATTGGGTAAATACCATCGGACCAGTTAGTGTTCAGTACGATTACAGTGGAAGAGTTGATAGAGTTGGAAATTTAGTTATTAAATACAATTATAACGGTATTGTACAGTCTATCGGTAACCAGCTTATCACTTATAATGCAGATAATAGTATGGATATGTTTGATCGATACAAAATAACTTACAATTATAATAAACAAGTACAGCAGGTAGATAATAGCAACGGGTTAATATTATTGGAACTTAATTACGATAAATAATGAGTACTACAATTGATTTTCAGCAACCGAGTACGCAAGGATATTATGGAAATTTTGGGGGAGCTTATATTCCTGAAATGTTACATGCAAATGTGGAGCAATTGAGAGAACAGTATCTCGCTATTATGCATGACGACGCATTTCAAGAAGAGTTTGCTCAATTATTGCATGATTATGTTGGCCGACCAACACCTTTGTTTTACGCTAAGCGTTTAAGTGAGCAATATGGCACAAATATTTATTTGAAGCGTGAAGACCTTTGTCATACAGGTGCGCATAAAATAAATAATACGATCGGACAAATTCTCCTTGCTCGTAAGCTAGGTAAAACAAGAATAATTGCTGAAACAGGTGCGGGGCAGCATGGTGTAGCCACTGCAACAGTTTGCGCATTAAAGGGTATACAGTGTATTGTGTATATGGGGGAGAAAGATATTGAACGCCAAGCCCCGAATGTTGCCCGTATGAAAATGTTGGGTGCGGAAGTAAGACCAGCAACCAGTGGTAGTAAAACCTTGAAAGATGCTACTAAAATGATACCCATTATATTATTGGTAGTGTAGTAGGTCCGCATCCATACCCCGATATGGTAGCCCGATTTCAAAGTGTAATTAGCCATGAAATTAAAAAGCAATTGACGGAGAAAACAGGGGATGCCTTACCTACACATGTAATTGCCTGTGTAGGTGGTGGGAGTAATGCTGCTGGGGCCTTTTATCATTTTTTAAATGAAGAACAAGTACAACTAATTGCCGTTGAAGCCGCAGGAGAGGGTGTGAATACGGGTAAAACAGCTGCTACTACCGCTTTAGGCACTATGGGCATTTTACATGGAAGTAAAAGTTTACTAATGCAAACGGCAGACGGACAAGTAGTAGAGCCGCATAGTATTTCTGCGGGGCTTGATTATCCGGGTATTGGTCCACTACATGCACATTTATTCAAATCAGGGCGAGGCATTTTTATGAGTGCTACAGATGATGAGGCATTGGCCGCTGCATTTATGGTAAGTAAAACAGAAGGTATTATACCAGCATTGGAAACTGCACATGCTTTTGCGATACTAGAGAAAATAAAATTTACTAAAAAGGATCAAGTAGTAATTTGTTTGAGTGGTAGAGGAGATAAGGATTTGGCTACGTATATGAGGAGCTTGTAGAAAGTAAATAAGTAACTAAGTACATAACCCCGAAGGGGTGTAATGTTTATAGAGTTTATATGGTTATGAATAACCCCAAAGGGGTGTAATGTTTATAGAATTTATATGGTTATGAATAACCCCGAAGGGGTGTAATGTTTATAGAGTTTATATGGTTATGAATAACCCCGAAGGGGTGTAAGGGTTTTAGGGATTAAATATTATTAGAAAAAAAATTGCGTCTTAGCGCCTTTGTGTTAAAATTATATTATGAGTAAAAAAGATATATTCTATGCAATTTCTCCAAGTGTACTTTTTAATTTTCTTTCGCATCACATTGTATCGAATTCGAACATTATAATTTTATCTAAATAGAAAGTCGAATCTAAAATTTCCTTGCCATGAAAACTCATAAATTACTTTTTACGTCGCAAGTTATACCAATCAGGAGGAGGTTGTTTGAACTCTTTTATTTTAAACCT
>JBDKJW010000222.1:0-3921 GCA_039796395.1 Bacteroidota bacterium | reverse complement strand
GTTTTGAGATTAGGAGTGTAAAATTGAGACATTTGTGAATTTAATGGGAGTCGACAAATGGGAGTCGTTTCTTTAGTTTTATCCTTTTCATGTTGTTTCATTTTCAACATCATTTTCATTTACCTTGATTACAAGAATAAAAACTCCTTGTTTAAATGTTGTAATAAAAGGGCTAGGAATTTCATGGAGTTTTTCTTTACTAGTTTGTAAAGAAGCAGATTCTATATGCCATTTATCTAAGGAATCACTAATTGATAAAAAGCTAGGGTAATCGGGGTGTTCGTGCAATATGTCGTCAATAGTAGCAATCGTAACTTTAGCTCCTAAAGATTTCAATAACTCATATAGAATGAGTACTTGGTTTTCATATAAGCTTTTCAGCAACCCATTAAACATATTAAACGTTTACTAAGTAAATCTCACCCGTAAAAACTACCTAACCAAAAAATGGAGCTACACAATTGTGCCCTTTTTCAAATCTGACTGAAACAATATTTTAAAATTTACCCCCCCCCCTTAAGCTTTTTTTAACATTAAACTATTTAATTTGTATCTGCATTGTTCCCCCTCTCGCAATGCACAAGTTCAATAACACCCCAGTTATGATTAAACTAATGATGGCCGACGACCATGTTGGCTTGAGGGATAATACATTAAAATGTTTACCAGATTATATCGATGTAAATGTAATTGGCAGCGCCTCATCTGCAGAAGAATGCATAACACTTTTAAAACAGGGTATTATCCCCGATGTACTAATACTGGATATAAATTTCCCTAAAGGAATACCAGGATATGAAGTTGCAAAATATATTAAGCAAAATCATCCAACAATTGCAGTAGTTGCCTATTCCGGCTTAACAGATAAAGAACCCATACGTGCAATGATTCATTTAGGCGTAAAAGGATTTGTAATAAAAACTGGGCGGATGGATGAATTGTGTGGAGCTATTCATAAAGTACTACAAGGTGAATTTTATTATCCAAGTGAATTTCTTTTTACAGCCTTAGAGATAGAAAAAATAAAAACGACTCCCATTCCTTGGCTCGACTATATAACTCCTGAAAAATTAATTCCAGTGCAACTAATGGCAGAAGGGTTATTGCAAAATGAAGCCGCAGTTAAACTAAATATTTCTGAATCGACATTTAGAAAAAGAATGAAAACATTGTATGATCTTACAAAAACGAATAGTTCTATAGCTTTAGCAGATTTTTTAAGAAAGATTGGCTTACGCAAATGAAACTATTTATCTTGCTCATATACTTAATTAATAATGAGCAATAAATACACTGAATTAATAATTGATTGAATATCTTTATGCCATGGAAAACAGGATTAGACATATTGCGCAAGATTATAAAGTAATCCTTCAAAATTTATACGGACCTGAATTAGCTGAGCTAGTACTTTTCGGATCATATGCACGTGGTGATCAACATGCATATTCTGATCTTGATTTCGCAATAGTTCTTCAAAACCCAAAAACACGTACTTCTGCAGAATTAAAAAAAATTGCCCCTTTTTCATCTCAATTATCATTGAAATACGGAATAATGATCTCATCCTTACCTATTTCATTCGAGAAAAAGAAAACATCCATGCAAGGGTTATATCAAGAAATACGAAAAGAAGGGATCATCCTATGAGTTACAATAACAATAAAACACCTTGACTAATAACTCAATGAACATTAAAATTCAGATAGTTGATATTTTCCAAAAATCAATCTACCCCGCTTGTGTAACTATTGCCGAAGGAAAAATTAAATCTATCCTAGCTATTGATGAAAGCGAAATAACTACTGAAGGATACCTCATGCCCGGTTTTATTGATAGCCATGTTCATATTGAAAGCAGTATGCTTATACCCAGTGAATTTGCGCGATTGGCAGTAGTGCATGGTACAGTGGCTACTATTAGTGACCCTCATGAAATAGCCAATGTATGCGGTATAGAAGGTGTTCATTACATGATTGAGAATGGAAAGAAAACGCCTTTCAAATTTAATTTTGGTGCTCCGAGTTGCGTACCTGCAACGGTTTTTGAAACGGCAGGTGCTACAGTTGATGTAGCTGCTGTAACGGAGTTACTCGCTTCACCCGATATTAAATACCTCAGTGAAATGATGAATTTCCCGGGTGTATTGAATGGCGATACAGAAGTAATGCAAAAAATTGCTGCTGCACATAAGCAAGCCAAACCTGTTGACGGGCACGCCCCTGGCTTAAGAGGCGAGGCTGCTAAACAATATATTGAAGCAGGTATTTCTACCGATCATGAATGTTTTACCATAGAAGAAGCATTGGATAAATTAGAGTATGGTATGAAAATCATCATCAGAGAAGGTAGTGCCGCCAAAAATTTTGAAGCACTCTATGAACTCATCGATGATCATCCGAATCAAATTTTATTATGTAGTGATGATAAACACCCCGATAGTTTGGTGGATGGGCATATTAACCAACTCTGCGCCCGAGCTGTTGCAAAAGGAATCAATGTTTTCAATGTGTTGAAAGCGGCTTGTGTAAATCCGGTAAAGCATTATAAACTCGATGTTGGCTTATTGCAAGTTGGCGATGCTGCTGATTTTATTATTGCAAAAGATCTAATTCATTTCAATATCCTACAAACATATATTGATGGTGTGTTAGTTGCCGAAAATGGTAAAACCCTTATTCCATCTGTATCTGCAAGTATTATTAATGCTTTTGATTGCCAACTAATTACTGCGGATCAATTAGCCATTGAAGAAAATGAATACCCGCAAGGCGACGGAAAAATTCCAGTAATTGAAGCTTTAGATGGACAACTAATCACTAACAAATTATGGCTTGCTGGTAAAAAAGAAAATAATCATTGGGTAGTTGATACCACAAATGATATCCTCAAAATAGTAGTTGTAAATCGTTACCACAATGCACCTATCGCCAAAGCATTTATTAAAAATATAGGATTGAAAAAAGGCGCACTCGCTTCTACCGTTGCGCATGATAGTCATAATATTGTGGCAGTAGGTGTAGATGATGAATCCCTTATGCAAGCCATCAATTTATTGATTGAAGCAAAGGGTGGCGTAAGTGCTGTAGCTGAAACTGAACAACTAGTGTTGCCATTACCTGTTGGCGGACTCATGAGCACCGAAGATGGGTACACCGTTGCGAATGCCTACACAAAAATAGATGCACTCGCTAAACAAATGGGGTCAACACTTTCGGCACCTTATATGACTTTAAGCTTTATGGCGTTACTCGTAATACCCCATATTAAACTAAGTGATAAGGGTTTATTTGATGGAGACGAATTCAAGTTTTATTAATACCCACTCGCCGTAATAATTTTAACGGCTACACTATCGGTTCCTTTGGGTGCAAAGTATTTTGTTTTGAATTTGATGGTTTTACCCGGACCAATATTTTCATATACAGTTTCCATACCTTCATCTAATTGAACAGCTGTTTTACTAAAGAAGCTAAGCTTTAGTTGCACATCTTTATAAGAAGCAATCGTAGCTTTATTGGTAATAGTACCTTTAACTACGGTTTGTCCGATTAAATTTTTCCGATCTCTATTCTCCACTACTAAAAAACGTGCAGGATTATTTTTCTCCTTATCGGCTAAATTTTCCTTTACCGATTCATAATTTGTTTTGTCGAATTTTTTTTCTTTTTTCTCTTCTTTACAGGCTACAAAAGCTAGCATTATTAAAACAATGAATACATTACGCATGGTTACATTTTGTGCTAAAATACTAAATGAATCTTCAATCTGGTTCGCCTTGGCGAATTCAATCTGCATTACGCTGAACCCCAGATTGAAGATTGAAGATTTCTGATTGTCCACGGTCTACGGTCTGTCACCCTGAGCTTGTCGAAGGGCGGTCTATTCCCTATCTTTACAAAAATCTCCTTCCATGGTCAT
>JBDKJW010000221.1:0-4128 GCA_039796395.1 Bacteroidota bacterium | reverse complement strand
TCTAGAAAGAATTTTCAAGAGTGGGAACTTTTTCTTCAATAAATCTAACTTTCCGTTGTTTACGCCAAAAAACTCGATAGGATTAACGGTTTCGAGGCTGATGATGGTCTCTGTCAATCTGCTGCTATTTATTAGTTTTTAAAGAATGGATCTTACTAACCTTCCTTCTCAAATTTAATTCGTAATAGAGCATATTTCCTAATGATTCTTATGCACAGATGTGGAAAGAAAGGAGGCGATAGACGATAGGCCGTAGGACCCCGCCTTGCATGGGATATATGGTAAATAAGATTAAACGTATATATGCGAGTAATAATAGTGCAAGTATGTAAGTAACAATTAATTTACATATACCTATGAGTCAGTATAATCCAAGCATTCATCATCGCCGATCGATTCGTTTGAAAACGTACGATTATTCCCAAGCTGGATTGTATTTTATAACCATTTGTTGCCAAAACAGAATTTGCAGATTTGGTAATATCAAAAATGGCGAAATGATTTTGAATGAATGTAGAATTATTGCGCATAACGAATGGATCCAATTAAGGAAACGGGTTAAAAATTTTGAATTGGATGCGTTTCAAGTTATGCCGAACCATATGCACGGCATCATCGCACTGGTAGGGTCAACCCTCGCGGTTGACCCGAATGAAATGGGGAATATGGTTGACCCGAATGAAATGGGGAATATGGTTGACCCGAATGAAATGGGGAATATGGTTGACCCGAATGAAATGTGTGATGTTGTTGACCCAAATGAAATGTGTGATGTTGTTGACCCAAATGAAATGTATGATGATTCTGTGGCAATGTTAGGGTCAACCGCGAGGGTTGACCCGAATGAAATGTGTGATGTTGTTGACCCAAATGAAATGTATGATGATTCTGTGGCAATGTTAGGGTCAACCGCGAGGGTTGACCCTACAATAAACATTTTAATACATGCATCAACGCGAACCACGGTGGGGGATATTGTTGGGGCGTATAAATCAATTGTTACAACCAAATGTTTGGAATTATATAAATCGCAAAACAAACAAATGGGAAAATTGTGGCAACGTAATTATTATGAACACATTATTCGTAATCCAAAATCATACGGCATAATTTCAAATTACATAATAAATAATCCCGCAAAATGGGAACGCGATTTGTTTAATAAATAGGTATTATATTGCTTTTAACGCAGCAATCGTTGCCATCGGATTTTGGGATTTGAAAACAGTGTTGCCCGCAACCAATACATCTGCACCTGCGGCTAAAATGTTGGGCGCATTTTCTAGTGTTACACCACCATCAATTTCAATTAATGCATTACTGTTTGCAGCTATAATCATTTTTTTCAATGCGGCAATTTTTACAAGTGTTTGAGGGATGAATGCTTGTCCGCCAAAGCCAGGGTTTACGCTCATCAAACAAACTAGATCTATCTCTGCAATGATATCAGCTAATAAATGAACAGGGGTATGCGGATTCACGGCTACGCCTGCTTTCATACCTAATGATTTTATTTGCTGAATATTTCTATGCAAGTGCGTGCATGCTTCAATATGCACTGTTAAAATATCTGCACCTGCTTCTTTAAAAGCAGCGGCATAATTACCTGGTTCTTCAATCATTAAATGTACATCACATACTTTAGTTGTAGCTTTACGTATATGGGCAATCACAGGGATGCCGAAACTGATATTAGGAACAAAGCGACCATCCATCACATCTAAATGAAACCAATCGGCTTGACTTTCATTGAGCATTTTACAATCTCTTTCTAAATTCAAAAAATCGGCGCTTAATAACGATGGTGCTATAATGGGCATAATATATTATTTCAATCTATTTAATGCGGTTACTGCTTCATGGATACTGGTATCAAAACGAAGGGCTTGTTCATAATGCAAAATGGCTGCTTCTTTTTTGCCCATGGCTTCGTTACATTTGGCTACCCAAAAATAAGCATCTGCATATTGTGGGTTTAACGGAATTATAGTAGCAAATATAGTTCCTGCTTTTGCATAATCCTTATGATCATATAAAATAAAGCCCTTTTCCATATATGCTTCATAATATCGATAATCTTTTCCTATACATGAATCAAAAGCTGCAACTGCTTGTTGCATTTTGTTCGTTCTGCTATAATAAACGCCTCTGATAAAGTGAATATGAGGTTCTATGCTTTTTGAAGGAAATAATTTTGATGTATTGGCAGTTACATTCAATACACGATCATCTTTTCTTTCTGCCATTAAATTAGCCAATGATAACATGGCTTCGGGCGTAGGATATATGCGATTGGCTTCAAGGTAAAAACCAATAGCCCCCGTAGTATCTTTAATTTGCTCGGCTATTTGTGCTCTTTTCAACCAGAGTCCTTGGTTGTTACTATCAGTTTGTAAAGCTTTATCGATGGCTATAGCGGCTTCAATTAAACTGTCTTTTTGAGCAATGGGTGTAACGGGTTTGCTTTTACAACCTATTATTATTAAAATACCCCACAAAAAATACAAAAAATGCCATTTCATCCTGCAAAAATAATCAATCAAAATTACTAATGATTAGCTAGTAGAAAAGCATTAACTTTTATGCCTAATTCTATATAAAAATAATAAATATGAACCGCAAAGATTTTATAAAAGCAGGAGCTTTAACCGGATCTTCAGTATTACTTGGTGCGCATGATGCTTTCGCAAAAAATTTAGTCACCAATAATATTGATAAACTGGTTGATTCAAATGGGAACTTCGTACAACAGCCACTTCCTTATGCAGAAAATTACTTGGAGCCTTATATGGATAGCGAGACTTTACATTTGCATTATACATTTCATCATGGCGGGGCCACAAAAGCTGCGAATACAGATTTGAAACAAATACAAAAAGCAATTGATTTAGGTAATTTTGAAACGGCCGATTACTGGACAAAAAAACTTTCTTTTCATTTATCATCTCATATTCTTCATTCAATTTTCTGGACTAATCTTGGAAACAAAGTAACAACCCCTAAAGGGGATTTATTGAAAAGTATTGAAAGGGATTTCGGCAGTTATGAAAAACTGAAGTTATACTTAGCTCATACTTCTAAAAATATTGATGGAAATGGGTGGGGTATTCTGGGATTTCAGCCTTATACAAACAAGCTCACAGTTCTTCAGTGTGAAAATCATGAAAAACTCACACAGTGGGGGGTTATTCCGCTTTTAGTAGTAGATGTTTGGGAACATTCTTACTATTTGAAATATAAAAATAAAAGGGCGGATTTTGTGGATGCACTTTTTAACGTAATTAATTGGGATAATGCGGGAGAAAGACTTAATGACGCAATTAAGTTAACAATATAGAATAAGCTAATTAGTATGACAAAAAGCTGACAAAAGATTTTGCACCTAGCTGTACATTTGCGGCCTATTTAACTTTTCATATGAAAAAAACAGTACTCTATTTATCGGCTTTACTTTCCTTTTTCAGCGCGATAGCCCAACAAAAAGTGGCGGCAGGAGATTCTTTGTTGTTTGAAGGGGAGAAGCATTTCAAAAATATTCAGCAACTTACTTTCGGTGGCGATAATGCAGAAGCGTATTGGAGTTATGATAGTAAGTACCTTATTTTTCAAAGAACCAACCCCAAAGAAGGGGTGAACTGCGACCAGATTTTTATAGGAAAAGTACCTGAGAAAATGGGAGAACCTTTTACTTTTAAAATGATTAGTTCAGGAAAAGGTAGAACAACCTGCGCTTATTTCTTGCCCGATAATAAACACATTATTTACGCATCTACACATGAAGGCAGCGCTGATTGTCCGCCCGTACCCGATCGTGCTTTATATGATAGCTATGATATTTATATGGCCGATCGTAACACTGGTAAAATTGTGAAGAAACTTACTACTGCCAAAGGCTATGATGCAGAAGCCACCCTTTCTTATGATGGAAAGAAAATGATTTATTGCAGTGATAAAGAAGGCGACTTAGAATTATATGTAATGGATTTAGCAACAGGTAAAGAAAAGCGTGTTACAAATGCATTAGGCTACGATGGTGGTGCTTGGTTTTCGCCGGATGGAAAGAAAATTGTTTGGCGTGCCAGCAGGCCTAAAGCAGAGGTGGATGTAAAAGAATATACAAATTTGTTG
>JBDKJW010000220.1:0-3950 GCA_039796395.1 Bacteroidota bacterium | reverse complement strand
AGCTTTTGTAAACTTATTGGCTTTATTGGGTTGGAATGATGGAACCGAACAGGAAATATTTACGATCGACGAGTTAATCGAAAAATTTTCGATGGAGCGCGTGCATAAAGGCGGTGCTAAATTTGATTATGAAAAAGCGAAGTGGTTTAATGCGGAATGGATTAAGAGAAGTACGGTAGAAGGTTTAGGGCATAAGGTGAAAGCTACATTAACAAATGACGGGATACTCGTTGATAATGAAGAAAAATTAGCGAAAGTAATTGCGTTGACGAAAGACAGATGTACGCTACTTACCGATTTTGTACAGCAAGCGGGATTCTTTTTTAAGCAGCCTGAAACCATTGATATTGCTGCTATTCAGCCAAAATGGGATACGGCGAAAAATAATTTCTTTAGTGAGCTAGCAACCACGTATGAAAACACTAATACTTGGGAAGCTGTTGAACTAGAAAGCATATTTAAAGAACTAGCTACAACACATCAACTCAAACCAGGAGAATTAATGTTACCCTTCCGTATTATGTTGGTAGGCGGAAAGTATGGTCCGGGTGTATTTGATATTGCTGCTATTTTAGGACATACCGAAACCATTAATCGTATACATAGAGTACGTGCTTTATTGCAGTAAGCCTCTTTTACACGCCAATAAAGCATTTTTTGTACTTTTACCTATGCAAAAAACGGTTCGCCCCTTACGCATATTAGTTGCCAAAGTTGGCTTAGATGGCCACGATCGTGGTGCCAAAGTAATTGCTACTGCCCTCCGCGATGCAGGTATGGAAGTGATTTATACCGGGCTCAGACAAACCCCTGAAATGGTGGTAAATGCTGCTTTGCAAGAAGATGTGGATGCCATTGGGATTAGTATTTTAAGCGGTGCGCACATGACTGTTTTTCCGAAACTAATTGCGCTGATGAAAGAGAAAGGGATGCATGATGTACTCTTAACAGGTGGGGGTATTATACCCGATGATGATATGCAACAATTGCAAGATATGGGCGTGGGCAAACTCTTTGCACCTGGCACGCCTACTACTACCATTGCTGGTTATATTCAAGAATGGGTGGCCGCTAATCGTAGTTTCTAGATTTGTTATATTTACAAAAAATTTGATATGTCATATGCCACTTTACTAAGCTCCCTTGAAAAGGGTATTTTAGTAGTTACCATTAATCGCCCCGATAAATTAAATGCACTCAATCAACAAGTGATGAGCGATTTAAATAGCTTGATGGATGATGTAGACGATAATGAAATCATTCAATCGGTAATAATAACCGGATCGGGGGAGAAGGCATTTGTGGCTGGCGCTGATATCAGTGAGTTTGCTGGTGCGAGTGCAGAAGAAGGAAAAGCATTGGCCAAAAAGGGGCAAGACATTTTCTTTCGCATCGAAAGAAGTACTAAACCCATTGTGGCAGCGGTGAATGGTTTTGCATTAGGTGGTGGTTGTGAGTTAGCCATGAGTTGTCATTTTAGAATCGCTGCTAACAATGCTAAGTTTGGACAGCCAGAAGTTAATTTAGGATTGATTCCTGGTTATGGTGGCACACAACGTTTGGTACAATTAATAGGCAAAGGCCGCGCGATGGAATTATTGATGAGCGCAGGTATGATAGATGCCAATACAGCCCTACAATATGGATTAGTAAACTACGTAGTACCACAAGAAGAATTATTAGCAAAAGCAAAAGCCATTCTTACAGTAATTAATAGCAAAGCTCCCCTAGCTGTTGCCGCTTGTATTAAAGCCGCTAATGCCGTATTTGATGAAACACAGGATGGGTATAGCGTTGAGGTAAACGAATTTGGTCATTGCTTTGTTACAGAAGATATGAAAGAAGGAACAACGGCCTTTTTAGAAAAAAGAAAAGCTGTATTCAGCGGTAAATAGTTAACGATTAAAAAAGATATATGGAATTTAGAATTGAGAAAGATACCATGGGTGAGGTGAAAGTACCTGCACATGTTTATTGGGGTGCACAAACACAGCGCAGTATTGAGAATTTCAAAATTGCGCAAGACACGAATAAAATGCCCAAAGAAATTATTGAGGCCTTTGCTTATCTAAAAAAAGCGGCTGCATTAACCAACTTTGATGCAGGTGTTTTGGCCGAAGAAAAAGCTCAATTGATTGCCACTGTTTGTGATGAAATTATTGCGGGTACTTTAGCCGATCAGTTTCCATTAGTGGTATGGCAAACAGGTAGTGGTACACAAAGTAATATGAATGTGAATGAAGTAGTGGCTTATCGCGGACATGTACTTAAAGGTGGCTCTCTGAATGATAAAGAGAAATTTTTACACCCCAATGATGATGTGAATAAATCTCAATCATCGAACGATACTTTCCCAACAGCCATGCATATTGCGGCCTACAAAATATTGTTGGAAGTAACTATTCCGGGAATTGAGAAATTAAGAAATACACTCGCTGCTAAAAGCAAGGCTTTTATGCATGTGGTGAAAATTGGTCGCACCCATTTTATGGATGCAACACCATTAACGGTTGGACAAGAGCTAAGTGGTTATGTATCGCAGCTCAACCACGGATTAAAAGCCATCAATAATAGTTTAGCGCATTTAAGTGAATTGGCTTTGGGTGGTACAGCTGTAGGAACAGGTATTAATACCCCAAAGGGTTATGATGTAAATGTTGCCAAGCATATTGCTACGCTTACCAAACTTCCTTTTGTTACGGCTGAAAATAAATTCGAAGCATTGGCTGCGCATGATGCTATTGTAGAAGCGCATGGTGCTTTAAAAACAGTAGCGGTGAGTTTAATGAAAATTGCCAATGATATTCGGATGCTATCATCGGGCCCGCGCAGTGGTATTGGGGAATTATTTATTCCAGATAATGAACCCGGATCTTCTATTATGCCGGGTAAAGTAAACCCCACACAGTGTGAAGCACTTACCATGATTGCTGCACAAGTATTGGGTAATGATGTGGCGATTAATATAAATCTGGGCTTTCATCTTTCTTCGCGAAGTTTTGGACTATGCTGCTAAAATTTCTGTATGAAAATGCTTACCTATGAGGTTTCGGTGAATATTTACGATCCGTTCACCCAAAAATTTCGCCACAGGCACCGCTACTGCGTTACCCGTCATCTTGTATCGCTGGCGATCGCTAAATCCTGCCGTCCAATTATCTGGGAAGCCCATCAACCGCTCACATTCCACGGGTGTAGTGAAACGCAATTCCTCTCGAATTAGGAGTCCGTATCCGCTTTCTGAGGCACAAAGAGTTCCTGTCTGTTCCCAGTAATGTAACTTTCTGGCATCACTAGCCAGATATTGAGTTTCTACCGCGATAGGGCGATCGCCAATCTCGTTGCTAACGTCTGTCCGATTCTTTCCGCTTTGGCTAACATTCTTGCTTTCAATGCTTGACTCAAATAATACTTCTGCGCCACCTCTCCAGTTTCCAAGACAGCCGACAAGGAAGACTCGACGACGGCGTTGGGGGACTCCGAAATATTGGCTGTCCAAAGTGCGCCAGGAGCAGTGATACCCGCATTGTGCCAGGGTTTCGATAATGAGCTTAAAATCGTTCCGTCCGCCACTGGATAAGATTCCTGGGACGTTTTCGAGGCAAATCCACTGGGGCTGATTTGCTTTAATGAGTCGGACAAATTGGAAGAACAATCCTGTCTTATCTCCTGACAACCCTTTTCTAGCACCTGCAACAGAGGCATCTTGGCAAGGGAAGCCACCAAAGTAGATGTCGGCTGGGGGGATTGCGGTGGGGTGAAGGTTACTAATGTCATTGGCTTTATATGTGTTTGGATATTTGTTGTTTAATAATTGACAGGCATATTTATCGATTTCACATTGAAAGACAATTTCAATACCTGCTTGCTCCAAGCCAAGGTCAAAGCCTCCTGCTCCTGTAAAAAAACTTGCTGCTGTTAAATTCATTTCTCGATTCCCAACATTGAAT
>JBDKJW010000219.1:0-3954 GCA_039796395.1 Bacteroidota bacterium | reverse complement strand
GCTAAAATGAGCGCCCTATGTAAACTTGGGATTGTATTGAAATATGCCACTATTTGTTCCATAGCAATCGTTTGTATGAAGATACAAAATGATTGCTAGGAGAAATAAAACTTGTAAAACTTTTGAAGTAAGCGCCCCTTAATTATTCAACATCAGCGGCATTACCAGCATGAGTAAATCTTCTCCTTCTCCCTGCTCAGTAGGCTTAATTAAACCTGCTTTTGTTGGGGTAGAAAGTTCCATCTTTACATCATCTGTATCTGCGGCATTCAGCATTTCAATTAAGAAACGCGCATTGAATGCAATTTGTAAATCTTCGCCATCATATTGACAACTCATGCGCTCATTTCCTTCAAAACTAAAATCAACATCCTGCGCAGCCATTTGTAATTCACTACCCGTAATATTAAGTGCAACCTGATTAGTACTCTTATTACTAAATACATTCACACGGCGTAAGGCATTTTGAAAATCGTGTTTGTTTACCACAAGCTTATACGGATTATCTCCGGGTATTACCACTTTATAATCTGGGAAACGAGCATCTATCAATCTACAAATCATATGGGTAGAACCATGTTGTACAAATAAATGATTGCTATTGTAACTGATTGTTATTTCATCTGCATTATCGGGTAATGCATTCTTTAATAAATTAAGGGGCTTCTTAGGAACGATAAATGAATCGACTTTTGTAGCAGCAGCATCTGTGCGCTTATAACGTACCAAGCGATGCGCGTCGGTTGCTACAAACTGAACCCCATCTTTACTCAATTCAAAAAATACGCCCGTCATCGCCGGACGCAGATCGTCGCTACTCACCGCAAATAAAGTTTTATTGATAGCAGTAAGTAATGCACCGCTCGTCATGCTGAAACCAGTGGTATCATCAGCCGTAGGCTCTTTGGGGAAATTATCTGGGTTTTCGCCCATTACTTTATACTTGCCATTATCGCTGGTGATTTCAACAGCAAAATTTTTATCTATCGTAAACGTGAGCGGCTGGTCGGCAATATTTTTTAAGGAATCCAACAAAATTTTCGCCGGAATACAAACTTTTCCATTGGCTTTACTTTCTACATCCATCTGCACCCGCATTACCGTTTCTAAATCGGTAGCTACTACGTTTAATTTCTTATCCTGTATTTCAAATAAAAAATCTTCCAAGATAGGTAATACGGTATTCGCATTAATAACACCACTAATTTGTTGAAGGTGTTTTAGTAAAGAAGTAGAAGAAACGATGAATTTCATATGCACGTTTTAAGACTGCAACAAACCTAATGTAAAATGCTTAATATTCCGCATCAAAATGATACGCTTTTGACTGAAAATAAAGATTTGTGAAACGAATGTGGATTTGCTAGCTAGCCGCAGGTTTTAACCCCTCAATTAACTGCTGATATTTTATGCGATTGATGGGCTTTACGATATAATCCGTTACTTCTGAAAACTCCTTAGATCTTTGTATATCGCAATCATCCACCGAAGAGCTAACCACAAAAATGGTGATCGTTTTTTGGAATCGATCATTGATTTTATGGTATTCCTCCAAAAACTGCCAGCCATTCATTACCGGCATATTTATATCTAGGAATATAACATCTGGCAATTCATTCTGATCTTGGGTAAAGCTTTGTTTTAAGAAACCAATGGCTTCGCTACCATTATAAAAAGAAAGGATTTTCTTGGCTAGCCCAGTGCTCTCCAATATTTTCCGGGCGGTAAATTGGTAGATTTTATCGTCGTCGATTAAGCAAACATTGTGTAAAGGTTGTTGCATAATGTATCAGGCCTAGCACCTAATAACGCATAATTAGCAGCATTATTTCGGTCAACAAACAAATATAACTACTTTCCACAAAAAATCATACGTGATTTTCCGCAATAAATCGGCCACCCCTGAACAGGCTTTTATGAAGCTAAAACACTACTGTGCCTATCAAGAAAGATGCCATCAAGAAGTTAAAGAAAAACTTTACAGCTTTGGATTACGGAAAACAGAGGTAGAGCAATTGATCTCGAAATTAATAGAAGAAAACTACCTCAACGAAGAGCGGTTTGCTCGACAATTTGTGGGAGGTCATTTTCGACTTAAAAAATGGGGCATTATAAAAATTACTTATGCATTAAAGCAAAAACAAGTAAGTAGCTATAATATTAAACAAGGTTTATTAGAGATAGATATGGTTGAGTATCGTAAAACCGCTTTGCAATTGGTGAAAACAAAATGGGCGGTATTGAAAAAAGAGCAATACCGTATACGAGAAGCCAAAACACAGGCTTATCTTGCTCAAAAAGGATTTGAGGGAACACTTGTTCAGGAATTGATAAAAATAGTTAGAGATGAAGCAAAAGCATAGAACAACAAAGCGTACTACGTCGGTAATCGTAACGATTTGCTTATTTATGGTAACTATTACTACAGGGCAGGATAGTACAAGTAATTATAGTAAAGAAATTTCTTTCAAAACAGAAAATGATGCTTATTTACTAAACCTGAATGACGCGTATTATACGAATGGTTTTTTCTTAAACTATGGTTGGGCGAAGCAAAAAGCGAATCACAAAAAAATGCAGTCGGTTGAATTATCCCAAATGATTTTTACGCCGCTAAACAGAACCGCAACCTTACCGGTAGATATGGATCGCACTTATTGCGGGTATTTATCATTGAAGTATATGCAAACTAGATTTCAAACTAAACATATTATCCAGTTTGGCGGTAATATAGGGATAGTAGGGAAAGCATCCGGCGGGGAATGGATGCAAAACTGGTATCACGATTTAATTGGCTTTGCAAAATTCAAAGGATGGCAATATCAAATAGCAAACGCGGTTGGGGTTGATATAAACCTAAGCTATGCTACCAATATTTATAATAAAGGACTATTAAAATTAACCCCCGTTTTACAAGCTAACCTGGGAACCCTGCATACCAACGCTAAGGTGGGTATGTATACTGTTTTTGGGGTTTTCGAAAAAAATGAAAACAGTGCATTATGGAATGCAAGAATAGACGGAAAAACAACAACACGTAACAGACATAATGAGCTATTTCTATATTGGTATCCTCAATTGATTGCACAGGGTTATAATGCTACACTACAAGGTGGCAGGGGCGTGCAGAATAGCCAGCAACTAACACAGGATATTGCCCCAACGATGTTTCAGCAAGCATGGGGATTATGTTACGCAGAAGCTCGTTGGACGATGAGACTCGAGCTCGTATATCAATCTAAAGAAACGCCCGCTCAAACAAAAGCACAACGTTACGGCGTAATACAATTGTGTTATAGGATACACTAAATTTGTAACTATCATGTCGTTACTTACAGTTACACTTATACAGGCTGATTTGTCTTGGGAAAACAAGGAAGCAAACTTGCAACACTTTGAAGCACAAATCAACGCGCTACAATTACCTACACAAGTAGTGATTTTACCTGAAATGTTTTCAACTGGCTTTAGCATGCAACCCCAACTGTTTGCAGAAAAAATGGATGGCAAAACAGTTGAGTGGATGAAAAAAATAGCCGCACAAAAGAAAATAATTCTTACCGGAAGCTTGATTATAGAAGAAGATAGCTGTTTTTATAATCGCTTATTATGGGTATTACCAAATGGGCTAATTGGTTATTATGATAAAAGACATCGATTTGCTTTTGCGGGAGAAGACAAACATTATACGGCCGGCAACAAAAGACTAATCAGTTCAGTAAACGGTTGGAGAATAAATTTACAAGTATGTTATGATCTGCGTTTTCCGGTTTGGGCCAGGCAGCAAAAAACAGATGCACCTGAATATGATTTGTTGATTTATGTAGCTAATTGGCCCGCCCGCAGAAGCTATGCATGGAAACAGTTGTTAATTGCGCGAGCGATAGAAAATCAATCTTATGTAATTGGCGTGAACAGAATTGGAGAAGATGGAAATGGCATAGAACACAGTGG
>JBDKJW010000218.1:0-3960 GCA_039796395.1 Bacteroidota bacterium | reverse complement strand
CCGCAGTTTCGTCTCCATCCCAATCAGGTTGATTTGGCCTTAGCCCGCGCCGGTTGCGAAGTTTGTGAAGAATTTTCTCCGAGCGGTGCCCACTGGGGACGGGTCTATCGTTTGATTGACTAAAAGTTTCTTTCATCGTGATTAAATCGTATAAGTCACTTAAAGTCACTGATAATAGTTCATTAGTGTTATTTGTTTCAGTTGTTGTAACTACTACTTTTTTGCCATGTACCTTATCATCAATTACAACAGGTATAAATACTTTAATTGCTGTTCCTTTACCTTCTTCAGAATCAATCTGCATTTCACCCTTCATTAAATCGAGAATTTTTTTCACGATCGATAATCCTAGACCATGCCCCTCAATTTCTGTTTTATGAAACTTGGTGAAGCTATCTATCTGAATTTCTTTTTTACTGCCTGCCTTATTGCCAGGGAAACCAATACCTGTATCAATTACCTCCATTTGCAATTTCATATCGTTGCCCGCAATAGGAATGCCTTTTATTTTGAGGGTGATAGAACCTTGGTGAGTAAACTTATAAGCATTATCTAGGAAATTGATCAGGATTTGTAGAATGCGTACTTTATCGCCGATTAAATAATTGGGGATCGTGCTATCAATATCCATCTTGAAGCCTAAATTTTTTGTTGCAATCTTTGGCACATAAATTTTTTCGAGATGGGTCATTAAATCTTTGAAATCAAAAGTTTTGTTTTCAATTTTTAAGGCACCTGCTTCTATTTTCGAAATATCTAATAAATCATCAATGAGCCCCTTTGCGTGCAAAGCAGTTTGACGAATAGTTTCCGTCATTTCATGCTGCTCGTAGTTTAGTCCTGTTTTCTCTAATAAATCTACAAAGCCAAGTATGGCACCGAGCGGTGTGCGTAAATCGTGACTAATATTGGCTAAGAATTTATTTTTAAAAGCTTTCTCTGCCACTAATTGTCTATTCTTAGCTGCTTCAAAATGATTGCTAATAGCCAGTTCATTTTTTTCTTGCGATAAGCCCTGAATATATTCGTAATGTTCAGTGAATTCGTAAATAATTATAAACGGATTTTCTTCGGCATTGCCGGTATGCAATTCCACGTCATAATATTGTGGTTTGTTATTGGTATCATGAATGGTAACACAATTGAAAGGGATGTGTTGATTCTCTTCATTTATTAATGCAGTAATAGTTTCGAAAAAAGGATCAAGATAAGCGATGCTACTACCTGTTTTTAGCGGAAACAAATGATTGTCGGATGCCACTACTTCTCCCTCTCTATTTAAGAGGATAACCTGATTTTTATGAGTGATTAGTTTCTCTCTAATTAATTCAATCATGTGCCCAACATTTTTGTTACGAGTTGCATAAATACATTCTCCACATTATCTCCTGTTTTAGCACTGGAGAAAAAATCCATTTCCAATTGCTGAATAGCTAATACTTTTTTAAATTCTTCTACGTCTATTAAATCTGATTTATTTACCAGTTTAATGACTGGCGTTTTTGGATAATTCCTATCCAAAAAATTAAGCTCCTCTTTTAAATTTTGGTAGGTAGTATCGCGTGTAGGATCAACAACAAAAATAAAACCAGATGTGCCCAATAAATAGGAAGCTCTTGTTTGATTAATATTCTCCTTGCCCTCAATATCCCATAATACCAGGGTAATTTCTTCACCTTTGAAGGATACCGTTTTCTTCAAAATATGTACACCAATGGTTACTTGGTAGCTATCAGAAAAAATATTCTGTACAAAGCGCCTAATAAGTGATGATTTACCAACGCCATAATGCCCCACCAACACTATTTTTTTTGATACACTCATGATTCAAAAAAGTTAGCTAATTTATTCGCAATAATAAGCTTATCTACTTCCCCTTTCATATATTGTTCAGAGAAGTCGAATAGCTTATCTTCTAATCTACTACGGAAACTATCGTCTGCTGGTCCGGAGATAACAACAGCAATATAGTAGGAAGAGAAATTTTGGATATGAATTTTATATAATTCATATTGAATGAGTTCTAGGCTTTGTTGCCCACCTTGAAAAGCATCTTCCACAAAACTTTTGATAGCGGTTAACATACCCGATATCATATCTTCATCTACTGTTGCCGTTTTTGTATAGGAGCCAATTACTAAACCGGATCCTTTTTCGATCACAAATACTTGTTCGATATCCGATTTAATGAGTTCAATTGTTTGTGGTTCTCCTTTTTTAGTTTTTTTGCGGAAAGAAAAAATAGAGAAAGTACCACGGAGTTGTTTATTAATATTCTCTTGTAAAATCGCAATTTCTTTTTGAATATATTTCTTGATCATTTTACCAATGATCGGGAAGAGGGCTTCTACAACTTTATCTTGCGAGTTTTTAATTTCTTCCCCTAAAGCCTGTGTAATAACAGGGCCAAGTTTTTCGGGAATCTCATGCGTGTATTTATCGAGGCGTTTCGTTACAATATCATCCATCTTGCCCGGCAATTCTTTATCTAACTCATCGAGTCTTTTAAAAATTCGTTGGGCAGCATTCCAATCCTCATTGAGAATAAGACGTTTGAGGTGCAACAGTTTCTCACTATCATTCATGCCCTGCTATTCTTTCATTATTTTTTCACCTAGTTCTACCAATAAACCACCTAGTTTATATTTATCTACTTTCTTTTGTTCCAAAGCATCGGTAAGTTTACCTGTATTCGTTTCGAGGTCTTTTAATTTGGCATTGATATCGTTGATCAAATTATTGATAGCGGTATAAATTTCGCTACGTGTTTGTGCAATATACTGATCAACATCAGCCTTTTTTTGATCGATCGTTTTTCGTAATACTTCGAATTCTTTATCGATCTGTTCCATATTCTCACCAAAAATTAAGTTTTTGATGGCTTCTATTCTATGCGTTGAATCGGGGGCGCCTCCGGATTGGTTGTATTCTGTGCTCATGATTAATACATTCAGAGCCCCTAAAATAAAGTAAAGTTCCCTAATTTCACGCTTTAATATTGCTATGCCACACTATCTCTCTAGGGGTACGGTTCCTCATAAACGTCATACTCAGTTTCGCAAGCCCGATGGTAGCCTTTATTCGGAGCAATTGTTTTCTACGGAAGGCTTTAGTAACGACTATTCGTTGCTCTATCATATTCATCCGCCAACTCAAATAATAGCTACGGATGAGCCCTATTCTGTTGCCCCAGAAGTAGCGGAGGAAAAAATGCTGAAGCACCGAAGTTTTGAGGGCTTTAACATAAAACCCCAACAGGATTTTTTATTGAGTAGGAAGCCTGTTTTGGTAAATAATGATTGCCATATTGTATTGGCAGCACCCCAAAAAGGAACTGAAGGATACTTCTATAAAAATGCGGATGCCGACGAAATGCTTTTTGTGCATGAAGGGGAGGGAGTGCTCAAAACGCAATACGGACAACTCACTTTTTCCTACGGAGATTATTTGGTGATTCCGCGCGGAACCATTTACCAGATTGAGTTTGTTACGGATAAGAACAGGCTATTTATTGTTGAAAGTTTTAGTCCGATTAGGTATCCAAAACGCTATGTAAGTAAGGGCGGACAGCTATTAGAACACGCCCCCTATTGTGAGCGAGATATTCGTGGGCCCGAAAATTTGCAAAGCTTTGATGAGCAGGGCGATTTTTTAATTAAAACAAAGAAGAAAGGTATTTTATATGGCTTGCATTATGGTACGCATCCTTTTGATGTAGTAGGTTGGGATGGGTATTGTTATCCTTTCGCTTTTAGTATCCATGATTTTGAGCCCATAACAGGCAGGGTTCATCAACCACCACCTGTACATCAAACTTTTGATGCAAATAATTTTGTGGTATGTAGTTTTTGTCCGCGTTTGTACGATTACCACCCAAATGCAGTTCCCGCACCTTATAACCATAGTAATATCGATAGTGATGAGGTTTTATATTATGTAGATGGCGATTTTATGAGCCGC
>JBDKJW010000217.1:0-3969 GCA_039796395.1 Bacteroidota bacterium | reverse complement strand
CTGATTAATATGTTTTTAATTTCAGTGGTACGCGCTGAATAGCTTTCCAAATTCAGGAAAACTTCAGCATAATACATGGTTTTTTCTAATTCTTCTTTTCCATCGTAGTATCTAACTGCATTAAAATAATTACCGCTATAGTTAGGGGCTTTAACAATACCTTCTTCCCACAAAGCAATGGCTGCTTTTTGGTTACCCTCTAATGCCAAATTCTCTGCATACTCATTATAAATAACTCCGCCATCCGGAAATTTCTTTAATGCTTGCTGGTAAATTTTTGAAGCCTCCCTATAGGATGCGATGCTTTTGTAAGATAACCCAAGTATCTGATAGGCTTGCTGATCTGCAGTAGGCATAGCAATTGCTATTTTACCAATCTCAATAGCTTTTGCAAAATCGCGTTGTAGAAAATATACAAATGATAAGGATTGCACAACTTCCACAGCAGCTGGATCTTCTAGTCGGGCTTTCTGCAATAAGGTTATTGCATTCTCATAATCGCCTTGTGCAGTAAAGGTTTTGGCTTTTTCTACTAAATCTTTTACGCTTTGCGCATGCGTAGTAATTGTAAACAAAACAACCGCTAGCAAAAAAAGAAAACGATTCATATTATTCTGCAGCTATCAAGTGGGTTAATAATCCATCTCTCAATTTTGGTTCAAACCAAGTGCTTTTGGGGGGCATTACTTGTCCGCTATCAGCAATATCGAATAGTTGCTCAATGGTAACAGGATATAGACTAAATGCAGCTACTACATCACCACTATCTACTCTTTTTTCTAGTTCGCCTAAACCGCGAATACCGCCAACAAAATCTACTCGCTTATCTGTTCTTGGGTCGTGTATTTCAAGCAAACCACTCAATACTTTGTCCTGTAAAATACTTACATCTAAAACACCAATAGGGTCAGATGCATTGAAAGTGCCATCTTTGGCTTTTAGCTTATACCAATTGCCTTCCAGATATAACCCAAACTCATGTAAATGCGCTGGCTTCACGGCTTCTTTTTGCGGCGCACTTAGTTCAAAATGCACATCGAGCGCCACTAAAAAATCAGCGGCCGACAATCCATTCAAATCCTTTACAATGCGGTTATAATCCATGATATATAACTGATTGGAAGGAAATAATGTGGTTAAAAAATGATTGGCTCCCACAGGTGCTTTATCGCCCAATTGCTTACGTACTTTGGCCGCAGAAGCAGCGCGGTGATGGCCATCGGCTATATAGGTAGCTGGTATTTCTTTGGCAAAAATGTCTGTTATAGCTGCAATTGTTTTATCGTCGTTAATAATCCAAATACTATGTTGTATCCCATCCTCCGCAACAAAATCGTATCCGGGCGATTTTGTTGTTTTGCCATTTTCTACAATCTCATCTATTCGTTGATTATTTCTATAGGCCAGGAAAACATTGCCTGTTTGCGCACCAGAGATACTGATATGGTTAATACGATCTTGCTCTTTTTCAGGGCGCGTAAATTCATGTTTTTTGATGATATCATTTTCATAATCATCCACACTACTTACACAAACCAACCCTGTTTGTGCACGGCCATTCATAATTAATTGATAGATATAGTAGCATTCTTTATTCTCTCTAAAAAGTATATCACGCTTTATAAAAGCTGCTAAATTATCTTTTGCTTGCTGATATACTTCGGGGGCATGGATATCTATTTTATCCGATAAATCAATTTCACTTTTGGTGATATGCAAAAATGAATTAGGGTTACCCTGCGCAACAGCTTTTGCTTCTGCACTATTTAATACATCATAAGGTAAACTAGCCACTTGCTTAGCCAATTGTGGCTGCGGACGTAACGCTTTGAATGGGTGTATATTAGCCATCGCACAAATATCGGTTTTTAAAAAAGATTATCCATTCTTTTGTGCGTAATACTGCAACAATTCACAAAAGCTTTGAATACTGCTATGCGGTAAAGCATTGTACATACTTACCCGAATACCACCAACCGTTCTGTACCCCTTCACCCCAATCATCCCCTCTTGCTTACAATAAGTCAAGAAATCTTCTTCTCTCGAAGCATCTTTCATAAAAAAAACAGCATTCATTTCACTTCTATCTGCTGTTGAAACAGGCGCCTCGAACATAGGTAAGCTATCAATGGTTGAATACAACAATTCTGCTTTGGCTTTATTTCTACTACCCATTTCTACTAACCCACCTTCTGCTACAATCCACCGTAACGTAAGCATACTTACATATACCGCAAATACAGGTGGGGTATTCATTAGAGAGCCTGCTTCTATATGTTTTTGATAGTTCATGATGGTGGGAATTGAACGAGCTACTTTACCCAACATATCTTTTTTTATCACTACTAAATTCACACCTGCGGCACCCATATTTTTTTGCGCCCCAGCATAAATTAATGAGAATCTACTATAATTTTCTGGTCTACTAAAAATATCACTACTCATATCCGCCACAAGTGGCACTTGTGTTTCAGGGAATTGATGCCATTGTGTTCCTTCTACTGTATTGTTAGAAGTGAGGTGCAAATACGCTGCGTTATCGGGAATGGCAAACCCTTTATTGATATAGCGATATTGTTGATCGCTACTATCCGCCACTACTTCTACTTTACCAAAATATTTTGCCTCTTTCCAAGCTTTATTACCCCATACACCGTGATCGCAATAGGCAGCCGTTGCGTTTTCATCCAACAAATTCATGGGTACTTGCATAAACTGCGTAGTAGCACCGCCATGTAAAAAAAGCACTTCATAATCATCTGTAAGTTGCATAAGGTTTTTTACATGGGCAACTGCCTCATCCAATACTTCTTTAAACCAAGCCGTTCTATGTCCGATTTCCAATAAGGATAAGCCCGTATTATTAAAATTTAAAATAGCGGCCGAAGCAGCTTCCAAAACAGGCTGTGGCAAAATAGAGGGACCAGAATTAAAATTATGCAGCTTCATAAACTTTCTTGAACCGCAAAGTAAAGCGTTTATCTTTACAGTATGCAATTACCCTCTACACTGCTTGAAAATGCGGTGGCTCAGTTTTCTAAATTACCCGGTATTGGTAAAAAAACCGCGCTCCGATTGGTATTGCACTTACTAAAACAAGAAGTGAGTGAGGTACAATTTTTTGGTGAAACCATTGCGCGTATGCGCCGCGATATCAAATTTTGCGCTCGCTGCCATAATATTAGTGATGGAGATATTTGTGCTATCTGCGCCAACTCTATGCGTAACCAACAAGTGATTTGTGTGGTAGAAAATATTAGAGATGTAATTGCCATTGAAAGTACGCAGCAATTCAACGGTGTATACCATGTTTTAGGTGGCATTATTTCTCCGCTAGATGGTGTTGGTCCCGATCAATTAAATATTGAAACCTTGGTAACACGAATAGAAAAAGAACAAACAACAGAAATTGTTTTTGCTTTGAATCCTAATATTCAGGGAGATACTACGATCTATTATATCCAGAAAAAAATAGCACATTTATCGTGCACGGTTACTACAATTGCTCGAGGCATTGCTTTTGGGGGGGAATTAGAATATGCTGATGAAATGACTTTGGCTCGCAGTATTGCTAATAGGTTACCCGTACAGCAATACGTTAAATAATCAAGCTATTTTAAACATAACCGCTATTAATTTGTAATTTGCAGTTACAACATTGATTTTATGAAAAAGTGGATGAAAATTGTTGCCTTAATTGGTATTGTGGGTATAGTAACGGGGGGAATCATCGTGTATAGAATTTATACCAAACCACATAGGGATGTTACCAAAGAGCAAGCATTAACTATTACGGCAGATGCATTATATGATGCTTTTAAAACCAATGAAGAAGCAGCTAATAAGCAATACCTAGATAAAGCAGTGGCCGTTTCTGGCGAAGTGGTAGCTGTATCCACCAATCAAGACGGCAAAACGGTTATAGATTTTAAAACCGCAGATACTTTTGTAGTGGTAAATTGTACCTGC
>JBDKJW010000216.1:0-3979 GCA_039796395.1 Bacteroidota bacterium | reverse complement strand
ACGATATAATTATTTTTTGCCGCTTCTATACTTGCATTATTTACGGCCCTTCTTACCCCATCTGAATAAGCAGGGTTATAGCCCTTTGTACTAAACTGTTGATAATCGTAAAGGGTATAGTTGAGTTTTTGGGAAAGGAAGGGAAGGGAGAGGAGGAGGAGAGCCAGACCGTAGACCGTAGACTGTAGACCGTAGTTTAATGGTTTCGAGATTCGAGTTTCGAGATTCGAGTTTTGAATAACCCGTAACCCGTAACCCGTAACCCGCAGCCGATATCTCGTATCTAGTAGCCAATAAACGAAATTTGCAATGATGATTAACAAAGCCATAACCACCCCCGTTCTCACACTCAGTAATAGCAAAACAGCGATGAAGAAGAAAATAAGTAGCTGTTTCAACTTTTTATTTTCGAGTGTGTAACTCAGCAATAATGCAGATGCGATATAGATGCTAAATCGTAAGTGATCATTATCCATGAATACAGGAATGGCTTTGCCGATTTTAATCAGGGCAATGGCATCAGAGAAATGGAAGAGTAGCCATAGAAGTGGGTACAGCGCCGCGATAGCGGCGCCATAGATCCATATTTTTTTACAAACAGTTGCCGCGCCGGAGGCGCGGATAAAAACAGCACCCATTGCAATAGCTGGATATGCTGCCCAGCTCAATACCAAATCATAATTAGCTTTTTCAAAAGGGTATTGCCATAAACCCAATAAGGAAAGGCTTAATGGTGTAACACTCCATATAAATAAAGGGTGAGGGTTGAAGGGTGTAGCCTTATTAAATAAGGATAGTATGCCAGCTATAAACCAAAAACCACATGAGAGAGATAATAAAGCCCTACTAAACAATAACCCGATTATGGTTACAATAAATAAAGCAATCACCATATTTTTTCTGCTCACTTGCATAGAGTTGACATAAATTTACACTCGGGCATGCAACAATATAGTGAAATAACAACAGCTCTATTAGCAGGAGATCGCCGCGCGCTGGCGCGCGCTATATCCCTCA
The DNA here is from genome assembly GCA_039796395.1 of Bacteroidota bacterium. Lineage (GTDB taxonomy): Bacteria > Bacteroidota > Bacteroidia > Chitinophagales > Chitinophagaceae > Sediminibacterium. Next base: position 2,962 of record JBDKJW010000216.1, on the reverse strand, counting down.
TAGAAAATGAAATACCTGGCTTCAATGAAATATTGAATGCCCTACCCGCTAAAAATACACCAGTAACAGGTATTACTGGTCCGCCCGGTGCTGGTAAAAGTACTTTGGTAGATGCACTTATTGATGCGCTTATACAGCAAGGTAAAAAAGTGGCTGTGCTTTGTGTGGATCCTTCCTCGCCATTTAATTTTGGTGCACTACTCGGCGATCGTATACGCATGAGTGAATGGTATAATCACCCCCATGTCTTTATTCGTTCCCTGGCTACACGCGGCGCATTGGGGGGCTTACATCCCTCTATCATTGAAATAACCGCCTTATTACAAGCCGCCGATTTTGATGAAATTATTGTGGAAACAGTGGGGGTTGGACAAAGTGAAGTAGAAATAGCTGGATTAGCGGATACAACCATTGTAGTGGTTGTGCCAGAAGCGGGTGATGAAGTGCAAACCATGAAAGCGGGGCTTATGGAAATTGCTGATATTTTTGTAGTGAATAAAGCTGATAGGCCTGATGCAGATAGCTTTTTGCGTAATCTTCGATTAATGATGGCACCTGCTTTTTCTCAAGAAAAAAATATCGCTATCCTTAAAACAGTTGCAGCAAATAAAGAAGGTATTACAGCATTAGTAGCGGCTATTCAAACACATATCAGCACGGGTAAACACCAAGAAAAAAAATATTGGCTATATACAGAAAAAGTGTATCAATTAATACAAAAAAATAAGATGCAAGGTATTTCAAAAGCAGGCCTAAAAGCAGCAGTAGAAAAAGCTATGCAAGCAAATAATTTCCAACTCTATCGCTTTACCCAACAATATTTGCAATCATAATATGGATAGTACTCCGCTTATTTCAGTTGTTGTGGCTACCTATAATGGCGCTCGATTCATAGGCGCACAATTAGATAGTATTGTACAACAAACCTATCCAAATATTGAAGTGATAGTGGTAGATGATCGCTCAACCGATAATACAGCTACCATACTGCATACATATGCAACACAATATTCAAATATCAAAGTATTTATTAATGAGGAGAATCTAGGCTATGTAAAGAATTTTGAGAAAGGAATGTTACTGGCAACCGGTGATTTTATTGCCCCAAGCGATCAAGATGATATTTGGTTGCCGGAAAAGCTAAGTATACTCATGCGCGAAAGAGGGGATCATCTAATTGTGTATTGCAATTCAGAACTCATCAACGATGAGAATCAAAAAATAGGCAAGAAGTTATCAGATATTAAACGGTTGGTTTCGTATGATGATTGCTTAACCTATGCTATTGGCAACGCAGCGGCTGGCCATGCTATGCTGTTTCCCCGCTCTTTGGTAGCAAACTGTGTACCATTACCCACTATGATCCCACATGATTATTGGTTAGGATTCGTAGCCACATTTACCAGTCCCTTAAAGTATATTGATACACCGTTGGTGCTTTACCGCCAGCATAACGCTAATGTATTTGGTGCTACTAAAATAAAATCGGCTGATGGTACTATACCGAAGCGAAAAAAGAAAACAACAACACAAGAAAACGAGGAAGCGAGGGAAAGAATGCGATTATTGTATGAAAAATGTCCAGATCATTTGGTAGAACAAAAAGAAGTATATAGATTATTAAATAAGAGCTATCAAGATTTTTCTTTATCGAATAATTTTTTAAGAATGTACCTTTTCTTCAAATACAATAAACGAATGATGGCATTCAAGCATCGTTCTTTATTGAGGCGATGGCTATTTTGTTTGAAGATGTTTTTTAAAATCAAATAATTGCTTAGTAACCCACATATCATTATTGATTGCGAGCGGATGAAATACCCGCATACAGGGTTATATTATTTCTGTGAAGGCTTAGGTAGGGCTATTGCCAAGGAAGTAAGAAAAGAAAAAAATAATATTAATTTCTTTGTTCCACCGAGTAAAATCGGCGTATTTGGGAATGATATGAGCTACCTGGTGCAAAAGAATTACCATAAAATTTTATCGCCAATACAGGCTAAAAATAGTGTTTGGCATGCTACACATCAGCAAACCGATTATTGGCCAGAGAAAAAAGCAAAAGCTATTGTATTAACGATCCACGATCTTAATTTTTTGCACGATAGTAAATCGGCAGCTAGTAAAAAAAAGTACTTAAAACAGTTACAACAAAAAGTTGATGCAGCAGATGCTATTGTAACCGTTTCTTCCTTTACTGCAAATGAAGTAGTGAATCATTTGCAAGTAGGTACTAAAAAGCCAATTGTTATTCATAATGGAACTTCTTTTCAGGAAACTGAAATAGTTGAACGCCCCGTAGGCATTGGTAGCCAGCCATTTATTTTTTCGATAGGTACTATTGCGAGAAAGAAAAATTTTCATGTATTACCCAATTTATTAGTGGGAAATGATTTTCAATTAGTGATTGCTGGTGTTATGCGGGATGAGGATTATAAGGAAGAAATAATGGCCATGGCTAAACGATTAAATGTTTTAGACCGTGTATTATTTACCGGGCCCCTAACAGAAGAAGAGAAAGCTTGGTGTTATACAAATTGTGCATTAGTAGCCTTTCCTTCTTTAGCGGAGGGGTTTGGGTTACCTGTATTGGAAGCGTTTCATTATGGTAAACCCGTATTGCTTTCTACTTATGGCTCTTTACCTGAAATAGGCGATAAGCATGCGTATTATGTAAATAATTTTTCACAAGAAGAAATGCAAACAATATTAACCAAAGCATTTGATACAGAAGAAGAAACCAAAAGAATTCAGGAGCGAAAAGAGTATGCGGCAACATTTAGTTGGCAAAAATCAGCGGCTGCGTATATTCACATCTATAAATCATTTCAATAATGGCTTCACGTTTTAAAAAAATGGTTAAAGCATTTGGTTTTTCAGATGCCATAAAACTTTATTTACAAGTAAAAATTAAACCACATGGTAAATTGGTTGCTAGTAATTACAAAGCACCTTTTTATCT
>JBDKJW010000215.1:0-6984 GCA_039796395.1 Bacteroidota bacterium | reverse complement strand
TATAACTGAATATTGCCGGGTATAATACCTAGCATATCCACTAACTGCTTTTCAAAAGCAGTTATTTCTTTTTGTTGAAACAGCCTTTTTAGAAATTGCACTTTATTTATTGACCTTCGTATTTCTTAACGATCACGCAAGCATTATGTCCGCCAAAACCAAACGTATTGCTTAATGCAGCACGTACTGTTCTGTGTTGGGCCTTATTGAAAGTAAAATTCAATTTAGGATCCAACTCCGGATCATCAGTGAAGTGATTAATCGTAGGGGGAACGATATCATGGATCACACTTTGAATACAAGCAATAGCTTCAATTACACCAGCAGCACCTAGGCAATGGCCTGTCATTGATTTGGTTGCGCTAATATTTAAATTATACGCATGCTCACCAAACACTTCTGTAATTGCTTTTGCTTCGGCGCCATCTCCTAATGGCGTTGAAGTACCATGCGTATTCACATAATCTATTTCATGTGGTTGCATACCTGCATCTTGCAAAGCAGCAATCATTACATTACGTGCACCCAACCCTTCGGGGTGCGGTGCTGTTAAATGATAGGCATCGGCAGTAGCACCGCCACCAGCCAACTCACAATATATTTTTGCACCGCGTTTAATAGCGTGCTCATATTCTTCTAATACAACTACACCAGCAGCTTCGCCCATTACAAAACCATCGCGGTCTTTATCATAAGGCCTACTTGCAGTGGCCGGATCATCATTTCTTTCGCTCATGGCTTTCATGGCATTGAATCCACCAATACCAGCTTCGCTGATAACAGCTTCCGATCCACCACTTAATACCACATCTGCTTTGCCCAAACGAATCGTATCGGCAGCAGCAATCATACCATTGGTGCTCGATGCACAAGCACTAACAACAGCATAATTCGGACCACGAAAACCATGACGCATGGATATTTGTCCGGCAGCAATATCCAATATCATTTTTGGAATAAAAAACGGATTAAAACGAGGTGTACCATCACCCTTGGCAAAGTTGATCACTTCTTCCTGAAAAGTGGTTAAGCCACCAATACCACTGGCAAAAATTACCCCTACCCGATCTATATTTAATGTGTCTTTATTAAGCCCGGCATCAGCAACAGCCATATCACTAGCCACCAATGCTAATTGGGCAAAACGATCGAGCTTACGTGCTTCTTTTTTCTCCATGAATTGAGTAGGATCAAACCCTTTCACTTCACAAGCAAAACGCGTTTTAAACTTACTGGCATCAAACTGTGTAATAGGCGCTGCACCAGATACACCTGCCACCAGGTTGGTCCAATAATCATTTAAATTATTACCCAACGGACTAAGTGTTCCAATTCCCGTAACAACTACACGTTTTAATTGAGGCATATCAACCGTTTTATAGCGATAATCCGCCTTTCGAGGCGATGGCGCCGCAAGAAGGCGGATTATATATTATTTCTTACTAAATGTAATGATAATTACTTAGCGTGCTCCTCCAAATAAGCAACTGCCTGACCAACTGTAGTGATGGTTTCAGCCTGCTCATCGGGAATAGAAATATTGAATTCTTTTTCAAATTCCATAATTAATTCAACGGTATCTAAAGAATCCGCACCGAGGTCGTTGGTAAAAGAAGCTTCATTGGTAACTTCTCCCTCATCTACGCCTAATTTATCAACGATGATTTTCTTTACTCTTGTAGCGATGTCTGACATTGTAAAAGTTTTTGTTCAGGCGCAAAAATATACATTTTAACATACTAGCAATGTTTTCGGCCCTATTTGTTTCCACATCTATAGGGCTGAATTTGCTTTTTTTACAAAATCGTAGCTATATTTAAGCTGAATAAGGCAATGGCACTCAAAACAATTATACACGGAACTAAGGAATACGAACAAATGGTAGCATTGCGTTACCAGATTTTGCGGAAACCCTTAGGGCTAGAATTTTCCCCAGAAGAGCTGGAAAAAGAGAAAAATAACTTGCTTTTTGGCTGTTTTGATGAGGATGTACTCGAGGGCTGCTGTATGCTGGTGGAAACCGAAAAAGGTACAGTACGGCTCCGACAAATGGCCGTTTTATCTGGCTTACAAGGCAAAGGAATAGGCAGGGTGCTTATGATTTTTGCTGAAAATGTGGCCCGCGATCGAAGATTCAAAAAAATAATCATGCACGCCCGAAAGGAATCAATCCCCTTTTTCGAAAAATTGGGCTATCATACCAATGGCCATGAATTTATGGAGCTTACCATTCCACATGTGGTGATGGAGAAGGAACTGTAGATCGCCCCCTTGTGGGGCAGGCTTCGACCGTAGACCTATAATAACTATTCAGGTTTTAAATAACCTCTTAGCAAATGCTGTAGCTCAGGTTCCATCCCTTGCTTAGGTACGAGAAAAAAAGATTTGGAATCGAAGTAGAGATGAAAAAAATGCGGACTTTCAAAATAACTGGAGAATTGCTTCCACTCCCAATGCACTTCTCCCCGCTCATTCTCTAGTACAATACCTGCCTCATTTATTCGCATCCGAAAACTATCTTTAAAAGTAGCCGACCGTTTATAAATACTATTGGGCAGAAAATACCAGAATGCTGCCATTAGGCCCAACCAAATTAATGACCCCAATAAAAAGGGCTCTGGTCGTATTTTCTTTGCATAGAAAAGAATGGCGGCCACAATAGCAAAAACATTTACCAATATTATCAACACACGAATTTCTTTGCGTTGCACAAAATGATATCGCAGGGCTTGTATTACTTTTTTTTGCTCGTATTCAAAAGCATAATTCATATAACAAAAATAGCGCTTCACCGCCATCTTCTCCGCAAACGTTGTAGAATAATAAAGGCTACACAATACTTTATTCAATCAAAATCATTATCTATTTTTAAAGACTAACGAAACTGCCATGTATCTAACCAAGCCTAAGCTCTCGTTCATGCAAATCATCAACATGAATGTGGGCTTCTTCGGGATTCAATACAGCTTTGGCTTACAACAAAGCGCTGTAAACCCTATCTATGATTTTTTAGGGGCTAAGCCAGATGAAATTCCCTTATTAAATTTAGCCGGGCCCATGACTGGTTTACTCATTCAACCTATTATTGGTGTATTAAGTGATCGTACCTGGCACCCTCGTTTTGGTAGAAGAAAACCTTACTTCTTTATTGGTGCATTATTCTGCAGCCTCTGTTTATTTGTGTACCCATTTAGTAGCAGCTTGTGGATGGCAGCCGGTTTGTTATGGGTGCTCGATGCTGCAAACAATACAGCTATGGAACCCTATCGCGCTTTTATTGCCGATAAATTACCAACATCACAACATGCAACCGGCTTTCTTACCCAAAGTTTTTTTACCGGCTTAGGTATTACACTTGCAAATATTTCACTATTTGTTTTTCAAAAAATTAGTTTCTTAAACCAAATGCATGGCGCTATACCTTATTGGGTATTCGGCTCTTTCTTTCTCGGCTCTATTTGTTCCATAAGCTCGGTTTTATGGTCGATCACCAAAACACCAGAAATACCACCAACCGCAGAAGAACTGGCAGCATTGCACGCTTCTAAAAAAGGAATTCTTCAACCCTTTATAGAAATTATTCATGCCATTGGTAATATGCCGAAAGTAATGTGGCAATTAGCATTGGTATATCTTTTTCAATGGTATGCACTTTTCTGTTATTGGCAGAATGCATCTAAGAGCATTGCACAATCGGTTTGGAACACATCGCCTTCAGCAGATAAAACATTATATGATGAAGCCGTTGGTTGGGCCGGCTTAGTAAACGGCTGGTACAATGTGGTTACCTTCTTATCGGCATTTGGCTTAGTAGCCATGACAAAAAAATTTAGTCCGAAAAAAGTACATGTGGCTTGTTTACTCATGGCCGGTATTGCACTACTTGCATTTCCGCATATTGAAAATAAATATTTACTCTTCGCTCCCATGAGCCTTATTTAATGGTAGTAAATGATATTCCCAAAGAAAAATATGGTGTGTATATGGGTATCATTAATATGATGATCGTAATACCCATGATTTTACAAACCACCACTTTTGGTTATATACTCGAACATTTTTTGAATAACGATGCAGGAAAAGCAATTTCATTTGGTGGTGTGTTGTTGTTGTTGGCTTGTGGAGCCACACTACTCATAAAAGGTAGTAAGCCAGCAGCAGAAGAATTAGTATTGCAAGGAGGAGGACATTGATAAATTAGGAGTTAAAAATGATGAAAATACTCTGCATAGGAGAAGCTTTGATAGATATGATTTGTACCGATAAAGGCAAATCATTATCTGCTGGCAATAATTTTTTAAAGAAACCTGGTGGCGCTCCTACCAATGTGGCTGCAGCTATTGCCGCATTAGGGGGTGAGGTTGAGTTGGCTGCGAAAGTGGGTAACGACCCCTTTGGCAAACAACTCATTGAGGTAATGGAATCATTTGGCGTGGGTACCAAAGTAATGCTCACCGATGATCAACACTTCACCACATTTGCCTTTGTTTCATTAATGGAAAATGGAGAAAGAGATTTTGTATTTAATAGAGGAGCAGATGGACAATTATCTATCGAAGACATCAATGGTATAGATCTCAACGGTGTATCCATTATTCATTTCGGTTCTGCCACTGGTTTTTTACCCGGACCATTACAAGCAGCCTATTTACACTTATTGCAAAAAGCTATTGATCAACATATTTTTATCAGCTTCGATCCTAATTATCGACATTTATTATTTCAACATAATACACAAACATTTATTGATCAGTCTTGGCATTTTCTTAATCACGCTAACTTCTTTAAAGTAAGTGATGAAGAAGCCATATTACTTACACAAACAAATAGCTTGGAAGCGGCTATTGATCAACTGCTAGCAAAAACAAGTGCTGTTTTCACCATCACACTGGGAAAGGATGGAACATTATTGGGACTCAATGGAAGAAAATATATTATCGAGAGTATTCCTATAAATCCAGTTGACACTACAGGTGCTGGCGATGCTTTTGTAGGTGCGGTATTATATCAATTAAGAAACCATACTAAGCAGGCCATTTTGAATATTGATTACGCAGGTTGGGAAGCCATAATTAAAAATGGCAATAAAGCTGGCGCACGTACCTGCGAGTACTTGGGTGCCATGGAAGCATTTAAACATTTAAATAATCAAATTTTTCAATAGTATTAACGTGTATCAATATACTTTACACCAACGAATTACCAAAGCTTGCGAAGCAGCGCAATTAAATGTATCGGGCAACGACCGACATTTTTTCGTGCGGCTCATTGCAAATGCGATTACCCTATACGATTTGTATATGAGCATTTATGGTAATCATGAAGCTGCTGAAAATGGTTTTGATGAATTACTACAGCATATCATTATTACGCATAAGGAACGAGGGGTTACCCTTATGGCAAAAGATATTGAAAAAGAAGAGCAGGGAAATTGGTTTTGCAGTAACCAAATAGCGGGTATGAGTTTGTATGTAGATCGCTTTGCCGATAGCTTAACTAATTTACCTACCAAGTTTTCATACCTTACCAATTTGGGTATTAATTTTTTACACCTCATGCCGGTATTTGAAAGTCCGGCAGGTGAAAGCGATGGTGGTTATGCCGTTTCCAATTTTAGAAAAGTAGATAAGCGATTTGGTACGAACAAAGATTTAGAAGAAGTGATTACAAAAATGCAAGCGGAGAAAATATATTTAATGCTTGATATTGTACTTAATCATACTTCGCACAAACATGCTTGGGCGATGCTTGCCAAATCGGGCGATAAAAAATACCAAGATTATTTTTACTGCTATGATGATCGTACCATACCCGATCAGTTTGAGCAAACCATGCCTGAAATTTTTCCAGAAGCTGCTCCAGGCAGTTTTACCTATATACCCGAATGTAAAAAATGGGTAATGACGGTATTTCATAATTACCAGTGGGATCTGAATTATACTAACCCGGCTGTGCTGAATGAAATGATTAGTATAATTTTTTATTATGCCAATTTAGGGGTTGATATTTTACGAATAGATGCCCCCGCATTTATATGGAAACAATTGGGTACCACTTGTCAGAATTTACCACAGGCGCATACCTTATTGCGTTTAATAAAACAAGCTGTACATATTGCTGCTCCGGGTATGGCTTTATTAGGAGAAGCTATTGTAGCGCCGAGTGAAATCATGAAATATTTTGGCACCGATCATTTCACTGCTAAAGAATGTGATGTGGCTTACAATGCCACACAGATGGCTTTACAATGGGATGCTTTAGCAACCGGCGATACGCGTGTAATGTTGGCTGCGCAAGGAGAATTATTACAAAAGCCCTTGGGTACAACATGGATTACTTATACACGCTGCCACGATGATATTGGTTTAGGATACGATGATAGTATGATTGCAGCTGCAGGTTATAATGCGTATGAGCATCGCAAATTTTTAAAAGATTTTTATGCGGGCGTACATAATTATTCCTATTCAACAGGAGCCTTATTTTCTGTAAATCCTAAAACACAAGACGCGCGTATCAGTGGCTCATTAGCCTCTTTGTGCGGATTAGAAAAAGCATTAGCTGAAAAAAACGAAGCAGCTGTTGAGCTAGCCATTCGCCGTATTCTATTAATGCAAGCGCAGAGTATTTTCATTGGTGGAATACCCATGCTTTTTTATGGAGATGAAGCTGGCTATACCAATGATTATAGCTATTTAAAAGACGAGGGAAAGAGTTACGACAACCGCTGGATGCATCGCCCTATTATTGATTGGGCAAAAAATAAAAAAATAGAAAGCGAAGAAAGTATTGAGGGAAAAATTTTCACTGCAACAAAAAAACTACTGTTGATTAGAAAAAAAATATCGGTATTAGCCGATAATAAAAATCTTACTTGGCTTACGCCACACAATATTCATATTGCAGGGTTTATACGAGCTTATGATCATGAACGAGTATATTGTTTATTTAATTTTAGTAATAAAGCTGCTTTCCTAACATGGT
>JBDKJW010000214.1:0-4071 GCA_039796395.1 Bacteroidota bacterium | reverse complement strand
ACACCACCCATCGTTTCAATACCCAAGCTTAATGGTGTAACATCTAATAACAACACATCTTTTACTTCACCAGTTAGTACGGCGCCTTGAATAGCTGCACCTACCGCTACAACTTCATCTGGATTAACACCCCTATTTGGTTTTTTACCAAAAAATTTCTCAACAATTTCCTGAACTTTAGGAATACGGGTAGATCCACCCACTAAAATTACTTCATCAATATCTGCTGTATTGTAACCTGCATCTTTCAACGCAATTTCACATGGTTTTAAACAGCGTGCAAACAAATTATCTGCTAACTGCTCAAATTTAGCGCGACTTAATTTCACCACTAAGTGCTTAGGAACACCATCAACTGCTGTGATATAGGGTAAATTAATCTCCGTTTCTGAAGAAGAACTCAATTCAACCTTTGCCTTTTCAGCAGCTTCCTTCAAACGCTGTAAAGCCATAGGGTCTTTACGTAAATCAATAGCTTCCTGACTTTTGAATTCATCAGCCAACCAATCCATGATTACTTTATCAAAATCATCCCCACCTAAATGCGTATCTCCATTAGTAGATTTTACTTCAAAAACACCATCGCCTAATTCAAGAATAGAAATATCGAAAGTACCACCACCTAAATCAAATACGGCAATTTTTTGATCTGCATGCTTCTTATCTAATCCATATGCCAATGCTGCAGCAGTAGGCTCGTTTACAATTCGGCGAACAGTTAATCCTGCAATTTCACCGGCTTCTTTAGTAGCCTGGCGCTGTGCATCGTTAAAATAGGCTGGAACAGTAATAACGGCTTCCGTAACTTCCTGACCTAAATAATCTTCTGCTGTTTTTTTCATTTTCTGCAATGTCATCGCAGAAATTTCTTGCGGTGTATATAAACGATCATCTATAGCAACGCGCACGGTATTATTATCGCCTTTTGCTACTTTATAGCTCCAATGGCTAATTTCTTCTGTAACCTCATCAAACCTACGACCCATAAAACGTTTTACACTGGTAATCGTATTTTGTGGATTTGTGATAGCCTGACGCTTAGCAGGATCACCCACTTTACGCTCTCCATTCTTTAAGAAGGCTACTACAGAAGGCGTAGTTCTTCTACCCTCTTCATTTGCAATAACTACGGGCTCATTGCCCTCCATTACAGATACACAACTATTGGTGGTACCTAAATCTATTCCTATTATCTTTCCCATACTAAAATTTTACGCTAATACAAACTCAATGATTATGCCATTACGAGAATGGGTGAAAAAATGGCAGATAGCTATTTTTATTGTTTTTTCAGACCATTCTATCCTGACAAATGGTTAATTTTGAGTTAACCAAACTGACATATTCTAATTTTTTAGAATATCACAAAAGCTAATTATCCTTATGGCCAACCACTTAATAAAGTATGTTGAGTAGGATGTTTTTGCGTACGCTTATTTTTTTTATCAGTGCCCCGATATTATTATCAGCTCAAAATAGCAATGTTATAAAGGGGAAAATTGTGAACCCCTTCACTAAAGAAAATGTTGCATTTGCTACGGTTAAGTGGAAAAAAAATGGTACCGGTAGTTTAACAGATAGTACAGGATTCTTTAGTATCAAAACTTCTTCTTTTTCAAATGATAGTTTACTGATTGGCTATGTTGGCCATGAAAATATCAGCTATGCCATCAAATCTAACACACCTGATACACTCACATTTTTGCTAGGTGCAGTAAAACAATCAACAGAAGTTTTTGTAAAATCGAAATTTAGTAAGGGCCTACGCTGGTGGAAAAATATTATCACAAATAAGATCAATAATAATCCATACCAATATCAAACCTATGCCTATACGCTTTACAATAAGTTAGAAATAGATTTAAATAATATAAACAAAGAAAAATTTAATGATATTCGGTTACTTCGGCCATTTGGTTTTGTACTTGACAATATTGATAGTATAACCGAGGCGAAACCATTTCTACCTGTTTTCCTTACCGAAACTTTGTCTGAATACTATTATTCACGAAATCCCGAATCAACCAGAGAAGTTATTACGGCTCAACAAACACATGGCTTAAAAAATGAATCACTATTACAATTTATAAATGGTGTAAATCAGCGGATAAATGTGTATAGCAATCAGTTAACTATTTTTGGGAAAGAATTTATTAGTCCACTTAGCAGCATTGGCGATAAATATTATAACTATCGGGGTACCGACACAATTACGATTGGAGCAGATAAATTTTATCATTTAATATTTTCTCCAAAAACAGTAGGAGAAAATACTTTTTCAGGTGATTGCTGGATACACAGCGAATCTTGGGCAATACAAAAAATAAATTTAAATATAAGTGCATCTGCTAATATTAACTTCGTGCATCGCCTAAGTATTAGTCAGGAATTTAGTAGAGCAACTAATGGAAAATGGCTCTTTGCCAAAGATATTTTTGTAGCTGAGGTCTCTCCTTTAAAAAAAGATAAGTTTTCTTTCATTGGTAGAAAAACAAAAAGATATACGAATATTAAAGTTGATGAGGCCGCCATTGCATTGGAGATTAAAAAAAATAAAAATCGGGATGAAGTAATAACGCTTGAAAATAGTGTTATTACAAATAAAAAATATTGGGATGAGCATAGAACAGAAAAACTAACCAAGAACGAAGAATCGGTATTAAAATTAATTGATACATTGAAAACAGTTCCTGTATTTAAAAAATACAGTGAAAGACTAGAATTCATTGTTGATGGACATAAAAAATTAGGCCAATTTGAAATTGGCCCGTGGTTTAAATGGGTAAGTGGAAACCCGGTTGAACAAGTACGTTTTAGATTTGATCTTGGCACAACCGACCAATTTAGTAAATACCTTAGGCTCAACGCCTACCTCGCTTATGGGGTTAGAGACAGTAGATTTAAAGGCAAATTTGCCGTTAACTACAAATTTCCCAATAAAAGCGGGTGGAGTGTTTTTGCTTCTTACATAAATGATTTAGATAACGGCAAAATTAAATACAATGATGAAGATGTAACAACAGATAACTTATTTAGTCAGTTAATTCGCCGACCAGGTATTCCACAAAAGTTTTTGGCCATTCAAGAGTATAAAGCCGGTTTTGCAAAGGAGTGGAACAATCATGTAACTGTTACTAGTTTTTTAAGCAGAATAGATTATGACACTCATTTACCATTACCCACACCCCGTTCATTATCAGACGATCCATTAATTAATACAGAGTGGGTTGTTAAGTTTAGATATGCCCCTGGAGAAAGTAAAATTAGTACCCATAGAAAAGACTATCGCATACGATCAAACTTACCCATATATCAAGTAAGGCTAGGCAAGTCATTCGAAAATTTATTAGATGGAGAATATGATTTTTTTAAATTGAATCTTAGTATTCGGCAGCAAATTAGGATCCCCCGTTTTGGCGAATTAAGTTATATGGCATATGGAGGAAAAATATGGGCAGATAGAAGACTACCGTTTATGTTATTAGAATTACACCCCGGTAATGAAATTTATTATTACAACAAGGAAAGCTTTAATCTAATGAGCAGATTTGAATATTTTAGCGACCGATTTGTAGGTATAAATATAGAACATAATATAGAGAAAAAACTAATCAATATTTTACCCTTTTTGCGTAAAACGAAGGTTAGACAATTCTGGAATATAAAAACAGTTTGGGGTAACTTAAGTGACCAAAGTAGGCGTATCAACCGCATGGATTTTGGCGACTACAGACTTCGATCATTAAGAGGTGATATGTACACTGAAATTGGAACAGGTATAGATAATCTATTTAAATTCTTCAGGATAGACTTGGTTTGGCGACTTAACCCTGCTTACATTTCTTCAAATCCAATATTTAGCAGATATAGAGATGGCAATTTTGGTGTTTTTGGGAGTTTCAGGGTGCAGTTTTAATAACCAGCTCCTGCTTTGAACGTAAAGTTCTTCTGCGAAAAATAACTAAATGCCACAACAAAAACAGTAGTGAGCATTTTTGAGGGTGTAGGATACCAATGCAATAAATCTACAAAAAACTTTAGAAAAATGTAATTAAGTACTAAACAGCCTAG
>JBDKJW010000213.1:0-4072 GCA_039796395.1 Bacteroidota bacterium | reverse complement strand
ATGCACTATTCGTATCAATTACTTGTCCGATTAATAATTCATCACCAATAGTAATGATAGATGCGTAGGTTTTTTGTGAAAGCATATTGTAGACGATGGGTGGTAGGCGGTCCACGGTTTACGGTCTGTTAAAAAAAAGGGGCTAAAGTTGTTCTTAAATCCCCAGGCATATGGGTTCTTTTGTTTGTGGCGATATCAATAAAAAATAATTCCACTTTGCCGCGTGTAATAATTTTCTTCTTTTCATTATAAACTTCATGGTAAAACACAATTTCATGTTTAATGGGTAATTCCTTGATAACAGTTTTAATAGTAAGAAGTTCATCATAGTGAGCAGGACGTAAGTACTCAATTTCCAATTTCACTACGGGCATACGTACACCCATTTCTTCCATTTTTTTATAAGAAAATCCTAAATCACGGATACATTCAACCCTTCCCACCTCAAAATATTGGGCATAGTTGCCATAATAAACGATATCCATTTGATCTGTTTCGGCATATCGCACCCTAACGGTAGTACTATGTTCGTACATTTGTGCTTGATTTGTTGACAAACTTACAACCTTATCTTGTTTTTCCACATCCGCATTGATTAGCTAAGTGTACAAGGCTTGCATATTATCTTTAACAGGTTCTTGTGCTTAAATTTTAAAAAAAGCAGAAACCTTTGATGCATCTCATGAAACGTACCCTTATGCAACGTATGCTAATCGTATTTTGTTGGCTACAGTTATCTGTAATGCTTGCTTCTGCACAATTAACGCAATCTTATATTGAACCAGATGCAGCATTTAAGCAAGCTAAACTCTTATACCAACAAGAACAATTTAGTTTGGCTTACCCTTTATTTAAAACACTGTATAATAATGGCGTAAAAAATAGTAATATGCCTGATCAGGTATTTGCGGAAGCAAAATATTACTATATTATATGTGGTTTGCAGTTGAATGAACCCGCTGCTGCAACTATGGCTAAAGGCTATATTGATTTAGAACATAGTGTGGCACATGCACAAAAAACAGCTTACCATTTAGGTGTTTACTATTATCACCAACAAGAATTTGGGGATGCCATCGCCTATTTCGATAAAACGAATATTGCGAACTTAACGAATGCGCAAATTGCCGCAATGAAGTTTTCAAAGGCCTACAGCTATTTTGTACTACAACAGTTTGATAAAGCAAAACCATTATTCAATAGCATTCGTCAGCTACCCAACAATTCCAATTATGTAGATGCAAATTACTATTATGGGTTCTTACTTTTTAATGAAAAGAATTATGCTGAAGCGATTCAATCATTTACCATCGCAGAAAAAGATCCCGACTACCAAAATATCGTTCCCTTTTATTTAGCTGAATTGTATTATTTCTCAGGTGAAAAAGAAAAAGCATTGAACTATGCTGAGTTCGCCATTCAAAAAAAGGGACAATATTATGATTTGCAATTGAAGCAATTAGCCGGACATATACTATTCGAAAAGCGACAATTTGCCAAAGCCCTCCCTTATTTAGAAGCGTATGTGCAAACAAAAGATAAAGTAAGTAGAGAAGATGTTTATGAATTATCCTATTGCTATTACGAAGCAAAAAATTGGAATAAAGCCATTGAAGGATTTAAGCAAATCGGTAGTGCACAGGATTCTTTAGCGCAGAATAGCATGTATTTATTGGCAGATTGTTATTTAAAGGTAGATGACCCACAAAATGCAAGAACGGCGTTTCTTTTCTGTTATACAAATAATAGCAACCCTACACAAAAAGAGGTATCAGCCTTTCATTATGCTAAATTATCTTATGAATTAAGTTATTATGATGAAGCAGCTAAAGGGTTTGAGAAATTTATTAACCAATACCCTGCCTCTGTTTATAACTACGAAGCAAAGGAGCTATTAATAAGCACCCTAGCTAATACAAGTAGTTATAAAAATGCATTGTTGTTATATGATCAACTTCCCAATAAAACAATAAATGCCCTAAAACTTTACCCGAGAATTTTATATGGTAGAATTGTAGAGCTTATAAACGACCAACAAGTAGCCCAAGCCGATAATTTATTAGATGTATTATTACAAGCCCAAGAGAATGGGAACTATTTTTCTATGGCCAATTTTTGGAAAGGCGAAATTGCCTATAGAACTGCTAAAACAGATGCTGCCATAGGGTTCATGCAACAATACTTAAAAGCGCCGATGCGTAATGGGGAGGTAAACGCTCAAAATGCTAGATATATTTTGGGGTATGCCTTACTAAAAAATGAAAATTATAAACTTGCTAAAGCGCAATTTGAATTAGTAGCAAAATCGGTGAGTACAGCTGAAAGTAATGTAGAAAAAGATGCAGTGTTGCGAGTAGCCGATTGTTTATTTATGCAAAAAGAGTATAAGCAATCGCTTATTATCTATGATGCAGCCTATAATGCTGGCTGGAATACCGCAGATTATGCCTTATATCAAAAAGCCATAATTGCTGGGGCATTAAATAAACAAACAGATAAATTACAATTACTGGCCAAATTAGAAACTGAATACCCCAATTCTACCTATTTACCATTTGCACAAATGGAAGCCGCTAATGCATGGTTAAGTGATGAGGCTTTTGAAAAAGCGTTAACACCCTTATATAAAGTAGTAAATAATCCTAAAGCATCTGGTCTGCATCCTCAGGGTTATCTAAAACTGGGTATTGCCCTGTTTAATCTTGATAAAAATGATGCTTCATTAGATCAATTTAAAACCTTAGTAAGTAGGTATCCAAATAGTACAGAATCAGATGCGGCTATTGAGTATATCAGAAATATTTTTGTTGAACAACAAAAACCAGCTGACTATGTAGGCTTTATGGAAAAGCATGGTAAGCCCATAACTGTTGGAGAAGCCGATTCCTTAAGCTTTCGCTCTGCTATGATTCGCTACGAAGCAAAAGATAATGCTGGTGCGCAATCTGGCTTTACAGAATATATATTAAAATATCCTGATGGCAGATATAAAGTAGAATCGAATTATTTTTTAGCCGAAATAAATATTGTTCAAAAAAATAGTGCCGCGGCTTTGCCTTTCTACACCATGGTGGCTAAACTAGCACCTAACAAATACGCCGAAAGAAGCATACTACAAGCAGCTCGAATATATTATTTTGATAACAAGGATTATGTAAATGCAGCCGCTTATTTTGAGCAGCTTAAGAAAATTTCTTTACAGCAAGAGAATAGGTTAGAGGCTATGCGTGGTTTAGTAAGATGTTATTTTAAAACACAGCAGTTTACCACCGCAGCTCCAACGGCAGCCGAGCTTTTATTAGAGAAAGGGATAGCCAATGACGATAAGTTAATGGCAGGATTTGTGTTGGCGAAAAATGAACAAAGCGCAAAAAATTATGACCTTGCGCTAACACAGTATAAATCGTTATTGTTATTTGGCAAATCTGAGATAACGGCAGAAACACAGTATAATATCGCTTTCATTCAATTTGGACAAGAGAAGTTAAGCGATGCAGAAAAATCTTGTTTTGAGCTCATTAAAAAATATGGTTCCTATGAGCACTGGGTTACTAGGTCATATATACTTATAGGCGACATATATACAAAGCAGAAGGACTATTTTAATGCAGAAGCTACTTTAAAAAGTGTAGCCGACAATGCAGCGGATGAGGGTTTGCGAAAAGAAGCTTCCGGCAAACTTGCCGCGGTACTTATAGAGAAAAATAAAAATGCAAAAGTAGAAGCCCCCAAAAACTAAGCCATGAAGAAAATAATATCCATAGTGCTGGTTTTACTACTTACTATTTTTGTAGTAGAAGTAGTGCATGCACAAAAAAAGAAAAAGAAAAAAACAACCAAGTCCAAAAAAACAGCAACTGTAAAAAAGAAAACAACCAATAAAAAATCAACTCCTGCTAAACAATCTATAAATAATAACAGTGCCGATACAGAAATGGCCATCATAACGCGCGATGGATTAGCTGATACAACTGGTAATAGAACGGTAATAATTACTTCTGCATTTAAACCATCTTTACAATATGCTGCAAAAATAAATTTCACAGCAGCAACGCCTGTAACAGATAGTTCT
>JBDKJW010000212.1:0-4082 GCA_039796395.1 Bacteroidota bacterium | reverse complement strand
TAAAGAATGGTTCATTTGCGTGGTATTATGGTAATGGCATTTTGAAGTCGACTGGCGTCTATAGAAATAACGAAAAAGAAGGTGTTTGGATTTCACTTCATCCAAATAGTTACATGAGTGACTCTGCTTTTTATGAAGATGGAAGAATTATTGGCACTCGCTTAAAATGGAATTCAAACGGTTACTTAAGCGATTCAATAAGTTTTGATCAAACTGGTAGATCTATAGCCGTAAGCTGGTTCTCAAACGGAAATATTGCATCTGCTGGGCGCATCAATGAACGTGGAGAGCCTTTTGGCAAATGGCAATACTTTTATAAGCAGGGTGGCATAAGTAGTTCTGAAATTTATCAAGCTGGTAAATTGTTGGAGTATACCTACTACAAGCCAGATGGTTCTATATCAAATGATACTTCAATCACTTATACCCCACCTAGTTTTCCAGGAGGTGCAAGTGCTTGGGGTAATTATTTAGCAAATAGATTCAGACCATTAGCAGAGGCCTCCAAATTAAATACCCCTGAAAAAATAACTATACTAATAGACTTTGAGGTAGATGAAGAAGGCAATGTAATTAATCCTATGGTGCGCGTACCTATACAGCCAGAATTTGATAAAATTGCATTAGAGGCAATTATAAAATCACCCAAATGGAAATCGGCAAAAGCGCACAATAGATTAATAAAGGCAAGTACTACCCAGAGTATAACATTTGGAGCAAGCCCTTCTGACTAAAACAATCTCCCTTGCTCCCCCGGTCGCATAAAACGTGAACTATCAAGCTCCCAACGCTCTGCATTCAACCGATATAGCTTATTGTATTTAATAAATTGCTGCCGAACTAAATCACTAATTGGCCCTTCGCCGCGCATGCGAACACCGTATCTACTATCATTTACTTTACCTCCATGTCCGTTCTCAATTAAATGCCAAACTTTATCTGCCCTATCCGGAAAATTTTTATATAACCAATCATGAAAAATGAGTTTGATAGCACCGTTCAATCGTATAAAAGTATAAGCACTAAATACTGCCCCATTCGAACTTGCCGCTTCCATAATACGCTGCATCTCATGCTCATTTAAACCTGGTATCATTGGCCCTAACATCACCCCCATTCGCACACCGGCATCACTTAGTTCTTTAATTACCCGTAATCGCTGTTTAGCCGTAGTAGTACGTGGTTCCATCACCCTTCGTAAATCTTCTTCAAAAGAAGTAATACTCACCAATACGCTTACTAAGTTTTTTTTCGCCATTTCTTGCAGCAATAATTTATCCCTTAGTATTCCAGCATTCTTTGTAATCATGCCTACTGGCTGATTAAATTCATTACATACTTCTAATAATTGCTTTGTTAATTGATATTTTTTTTCTGCTGGTTGATAACAATCAGTATTACCACTTAAACTAATAGGCACTGGCTCCCAACTTTTATTCATCAAAAATTTACGCAATAATTGAGGAGCATTTTTCTTCACAATAATCTTTCTTTCAAAATCGAGCCCTGCGCTATAACCCCAGTATTCATGCGCATTACGTGCATAACAATAAATACACCCGTGCTCACAACCTTGGTAAGGGTTCATGCTATACATGATGCCTACATCCGGACTTTCTACCTTATTCACAATCGACTTTGCATTATCTTCTAAATACACAGTAGCTTCATTGGGCTCCGTCCAATCATCAATTCCTTCAATATGTTCTCGTACGCGCTGATTCTTTAAAAAACGATTCTTTGGGTTGAATTGCGCACCCCTTCCTTTCAGGTATATTTCTTCTTCTTCGTTTGTCATGTAAATAAATTGCCTTGAATAGTAGGCACCACTTTTTTATGCAAGAGTGAAAAATTTCGGATAACCCGATAATAATTTTCAGTTGCTCTTTTACGTAATAATTTTACTTCTGCAGCTATAAAGCGCCCACTAAAAGGCGTATTAGTCATTTCCAACCAGCCCTTCTCAAACTGCCAAGGCAATAATTTATTAGCCAAAATGATATAAGGATCAGTAATAAAATGTGCTTTATGATCCTTAGTTGGTGTAAGCATACCACGCATAGCTGTAACTCCCTTCACTAACCCAATCAATTCATTTTTTGTAGCGATATCAAAAAAGATTGTATGTGTGGGAAAAGAACCAAATCCATTGATATCAATCGTTATATGATTAAAAGATTGAATAATATTCGTTAACGGTGCCATTATTCTCGCTTCCATCATTTCATATTGCTGAAACCTTACCAAACTAATATTGGCATTAGACCTTACTTGCTTTGCCGCATCATAAGTATCCGCAAACTGTGTATAGTGTACAGCCATTTTTTCTTTCAACGCTATTGATGGTTCTATCACTAATAAATAGTGATTCAATGTATATTCCATAATTAAGGATATAATGCAAATACATTTACTTGTTTAAAAGCCCCTCCTGTATAATTGCGTTTCATCAATACAACCGATTGTACATGGTATTCGCCCTCGTAATATTTAGCCGCATTAGCTAGTTGAAGATGATAAGCCGGATCAGCAATTGCTACCGTAACTGCTGTGTGTAGCTTTAGTTGAAATCTCATTTCACCACAATCATAACTACTTAAATACTGACTTATTACACGCATATTATTAGCCATACGTTGAAAAACTGAACGATCTGCAATACCTAAGTGTTTGCCCTGCTCATTACTTAATTGCGCTATCTGCACAGTAAACTGGGGTTGCATACTCAATACCCTATGCATCCAGCGAATAATCGTTGACTCCATAGCCTCTTTTGCTTCGAAAGAAGCGATCTCAATAGGCCCGGGCTGCGGGCAAGCCGCAGCCCTACTGCCCAATTGTGGATACATCAATAATAAATACTCACTACAATTAGCCCCCTGTACCGTTATACGCTCTTTCGTTGTTACTAAACCTGCTTGCATAAACAAAATTGTATTTGTGAAATAATTTAGCATAAATTTACTAAATATTTTAGTAAGTAAAAATTATTTTTATGGATGGGGAAATCAGGCAAAGAGCAGCCTATAAAGGCTCTAAACAATACTCCCAATGGGAAGTGCCCACGGCAAATGCCACGGGTTTTGGTGCCGCAGCCGACGATTATATGGAACGGGGTATCGACCTTAACGAACAACTGATCTACAACAAACCCGCTACTTTCTTTTTTAGGATGAATAGTGATGCCATGCAAGGCGCCGGTATTTTTAGTGGCGATATATTAATTGTAGATCGTAGTGTAAAACCCGTGAGTGGAAAAATTATTATTGCCATACTCGATGGTGAACTACTCGTTAGGCGGCTACAAAAAAATATTAACTCAGCTGTACTCATGGCAGAAAATAAAAAATTTTCCGATATACCCCTCTCTGCCTTTGATGATCGTGCAAACGTATGGGGGGTGGTTACTTATTCCATTCACTCATTGTAAGCTTACTATGCGTGCCATTGTAGACTGTAATAGTTTTTATTGTTCCTGTGAGCGTTTATTTAAACCCGCACTGGCCAATAAACCTGTTGTTGTATTGAGCAATAACGACGGTTGTATTATATCACGAAGTGATGAAGCAAAAGCACTAGGCGTTGAAATGGCAGGGCCTTATTTTAAAGCCAAACCATTGATCGAAAAATATGGTGTAGCTACTTTTTCTTCTAATTATAATTTGTATGGCGATTTAAGCTGGCGGGTAATGGAAAGCTTACGTATGGTATTACCTCCAGGTGCAGTAGAAGTATACTCTGTAGATGAATGTTTTTTAGATCTTAAACATATACCTGTAGCTGAACTACAGGCTTTTACGTTGTATTTAAAAGAAACCGTTGAACAATGGACGGGCATCAAAGTATCTATTGGTGTAGCACCTACAAAAGTATTGTCGAAAGTAGCCAATCGATTAGCTAAAAAACATAAACAACTTACCAATTGCATACTCGTACTCGATACCCCACGCAAAACAGCGCAAGCTTTACAAAAAACACCCATTGAAGATGTATGGGGCGTAGGTTATCAATACGCTACCAAACTACGTAGGCTACAAATAAATACTGCGCTCGATTTAAGTAAGCAAAATATTGAATGGGCA
>JBDKJW010000211.1:0-4085 GCA_039796395.1 Bacteroidota bacterium | reverse complement strand
GCCAATTTTTGCATACTCTTCTCCACCCATATTAATGATAGGTACAACAGCCGCTAGCGTTTCTACATTGTTAACAACGGTTGGTCGCATCCACACTCCTTGTATAGCCGGGAAGGGTGGTTTAATCCGCGGGTTACCACGTTTTCCTTCTAATGATTCAATTAGCGCTGTTTCTTCCCCACAGATATAGGCGCCGGCCCCACGATGTACATAAATATTACAATCGAAGCCTGTGCCTAAAATATTTTTTCCTAAAAAACCATTGGCTTTAGCTTCTTCAATAGCATGTTCTAAAATATCTACGATCCACGCATATTCTCCACGGATATAAATATAAGTATCATGACTACCCAGTGCAAAGCTCGATACAATCAATCCTTCTAATAACAAGTGCGGAATAAATTCCATCAGGTAACGATCTTTAAAAGTACCTGGTTCACTTTCATCGGCATTACACACCAAATGGCGGGGAACACCTTCTGGTTTTGCAATAAAACTCCATTTCATGCCTGCCGGGAAACCCGCGCCACCGCGGCCGCGGAGCCCGCTCTTCTTCACTTCCTCCACAATTGTTTCGGGGGTCATTTGCGTCAACGCTTTTTCTACACTTCTATAGCCACCTTCGCGGCGATAGGTATCGAAATAACGAATCCCTTCTACATGTGCTTTCTCTAAAAGTAATTTTATACCCATACCTTTTATTCGTTTAAAGGCTATTGTTTAGTAAGATGATATTTAGCCGCTAATTCACCCGTTATTTTTTGTCCATTCATATCCAACTGCATCAATTTATTCTCTCCCACAAAATACTTATTGGGGGCATTGGTAATACCGTTTAATGCAATAGTAAAACCATCCACCCAATTCCATTTCCCTGTTATCGTTGCAGCTTTCTTTTGCTTGCCTATATATTTAGTAGCTAAAGTATATATTGAATCTGACTGCAAAGAAATAATGGTTTCGATGCCTTCACAATCTGCACAAGGAATTACGCCTTTATATATGCCCAATACATCTAGTGAGTTTTTTGCTGAAGCACCATCTGGGGCTGGCCTTGGTACTGCAGTTGTATCTTCTACCATAACCTCCGCTGAGCCTTTAGCCGTTTCTTGTTTACTATCATTATTACAAGCAACAGAGAAAACAATTAAAGCAACAAACAGCAATACATATTTTTTCATAGTAGTTAGTTAAGGCTCGCAGCTGTTTTTCTGCATTCTTCAATAATCGCATCTACTTTTTCTTTGGTAAGATGTTCGCGATATGTTTTACCCATTTGCATCATTGGCGCATAGCCACATGCGCCTAAACATTCTACCGTTTTTAAGGTGAACATACCGTCGGCTGTTGTTTCTCCGGGCTTAATACTTAACTGCTCACCGATATACGCAATAATATCGTCACTACCATTGATCATACATGGACCAGTTTGGCAAACTTCGAACATATATTTACCAACTGGTTTGAGATTATACATGCTATAGAATGTAGCTACCTCATATACTTCAATGGGTTTTATTTGCAATAACTCAGCCACATAATCCATGGTTTCTGCACTTAACCACCCACCAAAGCTATTTTGCGCCAAATGCAATACAGGCAACAAAGCACTTTTTTGCTTTCCTTCCGGATAATGACTTACGAGCCTATTAAACTCTGCCATTTGCGATTCTGAAAATTTTTGCATCATATTCACAAATATTTCTTCTATAATCATTTCATCCCTTCGGGATTATTTTTCTAATAACATTTGACCCCTACGGGATCGGTCTATTTTACTACTCACTAAACACTTTTCACTACCCACTAATACTACGCATCCAATTCCCCAGCAATCAAATTCAAACTACTCATTGTAACGATGGCATCACTCAACATACCCCCTTTAATTAATTCCTCATATGCTTGATAATAAATAAAGCATGGTCGGCGGAAATGCAAGCGGAATGGGGTTCTACCACCATCACTAATTAAATAATACCCTAATTCACCATTGCCCCCTTCTACCGATTTATATACTTCTCCTTTGGGCATATCAACTTCCCCCATCACAATTTTAAAATGCCAAATCAATGCCTCCATTTTGGTATACACATCTTCTTTCTTAGGCAAATAATATTCGGGCACATCGGCATGATACACTTCAGCATCAGCGCCTTTAAATTCTTGAATTTTTTTATACGCTTGTTCAATGATGCGTAAGCTCTGCCACATTTCCCCATTACGTACTAAGAAACGATCATAGTTATCGCCAGATGTACCAACAGGAATATCAAATTCAAAATCTTCATAGCTACTATAGGGGCTATGCACGCGCACATCATAATCTACACCCGCTGCGCGGAGGTTCGGACCAGTGAACCCATAGTTCAATGCTCGTTCTGCGCTAATGGCACCGCCGCCAATAGTACGCTCCATAAAGATGCGATTACGCGCAAAAAGATTCTCGAACTCCTTCAATACTTTAGGATATTCTTTTAAGAATTTCTCGAGTTTCGTAAACGCTGTATTTGTGAAATTCCTTTCAAAGCCGCCAATACGCCCAATATTAGTAGTAAGGCGGGACCCACATACTTCTTCATATATTTCATAAATTAATTCTCGGTATTGCATTACATAGAGGAAGCCAGTATAAGCACCGGTATCTACCCCTACAATAGAGTTGCAAATAAGATGATCAGAAATACGCGCTAATTCCATAATAATTACACGCAAGTAATCAACACGTTTAGGCGTTTCTACACCCAATAATTTTTCGCAGGTAAGGTGCCAGCCCATATTATTAATAGGGCTGCTACAATAGTTTAAACGATCGGTTATCGGTGTAATCTGGTATAATGGTCTACGTTCTGCTAATTTCTCAAAAGCGCGATGGATATAACCAACCGTTTGATCGGTACTCACCACGCGTTCTCCATCGAGCTCCATAATATTTTGGAACACACCATGCGTTGCAGGGTGTGTAGGCCCTACGTTTAACGTAGTTGTTTTGGTTTCTATTGAACCTTCAGGAAGTGTTATATGTGCTAGTTCAGACATAATTATTATTTTTCTTTATCCCCTTCCAAACATTTCATCATCTTTATCAATACGGGTTTGATCTTCTAAGGGATATTCTTTTCTCAATGGGAAATAATCCATTTCATCCACATTTAAAATGCGTTTTAAATTAGGATGACCAACAAAGTTTACACCGAAGAAATCATAGGTTTCGCGCTCCATCCAATTCGCCGTGGCGAATAATTGAGTAGCTGTAAATACATCTGGGGTTTCAACAGCTGTAAATACTTTAAAGCGAATACGGATGTTTTCTTGCAGATTATGCAAATGGTATACAACCGCTAATTCACGTCCTTTATCATCCGGGTAATTCACTGCACACAAATCAGTTAAAAAGCGAAATCCTAAAGAAGGCTCATCGTACAAGTATTGCAATACTTTCAAATTTTGCTCTTTAGGTGCTTCAAAAGAAAGCATACCATAGTTTTCTTCAAAAGCATATACCTGCTCCCCGAATTTCTCGGTTAGTTTGTTTTTGATATCTTGATTGTTCAAACCCATATAGTAATTTGACTCCTTCGGAGTCCGAATTTATAAACCTTATAAACTATATAAACCTATTCCCTATCAACGTCTACGGTCTACCGTCCCTCGTCTATTCTATCCCATAACTATTCAACAACGCTTTATACTGTTCACTGTTTCTGCGACGAATACTTTCTTGTCCTACCAGCTCCTGCACTTTCATAAAACCGTCTAAAATAGCTTCTGGCCGGGGCGGACAACCGGGCACATATACATCTACCGGAATCACTTGATCAATTCCCTGTAATACGCTATAGGTATCAAAAATGCCACCACTAGAAGCGCAAGCGCCAACGGCAATTACCCAACGCGGCTCGGCCATTTGTAAATAAACCTGCCGTAAAACCGGGGCCATTTTCTTGGCTATAGTACCCATTACCATCAATAAATCGCACTGCCTCGGTGAGAAACCTACCCGCTCAGAGCCAAAACGGGCTAAATCGTAATGAGAACCCATGGTAGCCATAAACTCAATACCACAACATGAAGTAGCAAACGGT
>JBDKJW010000210.1:0-4128 GCA_039796395.1 Bacteroidota bacterium | reverse complement strand
TCTATCAAAATCAAAGATATTTATTGATGAAGTAGATAACGAAAGACTAATAAATTTTGAACCATCCCGTGTAAAAACACTGGAACCATAAAAACCATTGGTAGTAGGCGGCCCAATAGTTTGTTGATGATGTAAATTAAACCCTGTGGGATCTAATAAGAAGATATTAAAATGATCATTGACTGTGGCTGAGGTGATGATCCACCAATCTCTTCCATTGGCATGCTTGCAGGCCGATATCTTTTCATTCATTTCCTCATTGATGGTGGTATTGTCCCTGCTTATTACCTCGCCCAAGCCTCCATCGCCAGTCATATCTATGATGCTGTAATAAATAAAGGCATATCCTGTACTACTGCTTCTTGTTGCGGTAATCAAATAAAATTTATTCGATTGATTAGGTGCAGGCAGAATAATAAATGCATTATTACACCATGGATCGCCTAAAATACTATCTCCATTGAGCATGGTTTGGTGTAAGCGATTATACACCCTACCCCCGGCAGTAGCAAAGGCAAAGCCTTGGGCATAAAACAATAAATTTCCTGCACTATCTGCTATACTAGCTGTGGTCATGGCTTGATTAACTTGAGGAGCACCGTTATAAGTAACCGGATTCAATGAATCATTCCAATCAATCCCGGCACTTACCGGAAACACCCATTGCCTGTCATGCTTCTGTGCTTGAGTATGGACAGCTAATAGTAGAATACCTGAAATTAAAATGGCGTATCTCATTGTTTTACTATTTTAATTGTTTCTAATAAAGACCCATTTAAGTACAGGTGAAGCAAGTAAATACCTACTGGTTGATTTTCTAAACTTAGGTATTTCTCTGTTTCTGCGCATGATAGTGTGTGGATTTGTATTTCCCTGCCTTCCACATTCTTCATCACTAATTCTAGTGTTTTGCAATCGTTTAAATGATACACCATTAACAAACTACCTTTGGTGGGATTGGGATACACTTTTACACTATTACTCAATCCGTCCATTCCCAATCCCGATTGCCGCAATGCGCTAAAGCTGGTATAATCATCCGCATCTATCATCAGTGCTACACGGGCATCATATACCGCTTCACCTCCACTGATTGGATTTTCTAAAGCGATGCTTCCTAGTGCGATTCGCGCTGCTGTGTCATATCCTGCTAGCTTGCTTAAGTATAATTCATTATAAAGCTGTTGGTAGTACTCTTCGTTGTTATTTGCTTGAATGGTGGTGTTGATCAATACTGCACTCACAGTATCACTATCGGCCATCATCACTTCTTGCACATTCAGTAATTTTCCATAATTGGTTGTTAGCATGTAATCATAAAACACTTTTAAGATACTGTCGCGCGCAGTGCCCATGGATTTTAAATCAGGCTTGCTATTTAGTTCATTGAATATATAATATTGTATTTGTTTTCTAGTTTCATCGTCCATCACCATGCTCTGCTGCTCATCTGTGAGCATGCTCCACAGCAGCTGCTGCTCACAGCCGGGATCAGTACAGGGATCATTGCAACCACTGCTATTAGGTGTATTGATTGGTACAACAAAGCCTGGAGGATCTATCCAAGGTGCTGGGTTAAAGTTGCCAACATTTTGTACCCACCAAACTGGTGGTGGTATTGGCGGATTCCCCTGGTAGATTCCTTTGATATTAGTAGTGGGCAGGGTTCTATACCATTGGTTGTCGCTCGGGGTAAGAGAATCGCCTTGGCTGTCAATATTACTCTCTTCCAAGGTAATCCCACTCCGGTAGCCTATCATGGTATTGCAGTTTACACTATTGGGCGTACGTGTATTGAAAAAGCGAATACTCGTACCCATGTTTTGCAATTGGTTACTTAGCAATGCATTATTCCCTCCTCTTTCACTGGTAATGCCCAATACCATCAGCTCTTCCATTTGCAAGGGCGTTTGGGATCTTGCTATTTGATTACCCACCACAGTGGTACTCCTGTTATTTTGTAATCTTATTCCATACATCATGCGCGTACTTTGGCTTGAGGGCAGCGTAAGGTAATTGGCTTTTACATTTACCTTATTTAAAGCCGTTAACAGCACTCCTCTATTTCTGCCTATAATTACATTTTCTAAGATCGAAACTTCCGGATTGTTGAGCCTGTCATAACTATCATTCCTCACCACTATTGCTACATCCGTTATATTATTCGTTACTATATTAGGCTGGTATCTAATTATATTATTAGCTATCATTAGCTCATTGTGCCGCTGGTGGTACATGTTCACTCCATAAAAGTAACTGTCTATTCTATTGTTAGTTATCATTTGATTAAATCCACTGTCTTGCTGCATACTCCACACAGCTATATCGGCAGAAGCTCCTGCGTAATTAATGTTATTAAATTTATTCTTACTAACCCTTGTTGCCACACCATACCTACTTACTATACCATAACTACAACTCACAAATTCATTTGCCCCTAAGGCCAAACTATCTGCTCCTACTTCCAGTTCAACCAATTGATGGCTATTACCTGTTGATACTATAGCCACATGTTCTAGCAGACATGGATCCTCATCATGTGGTGGTGGCGGACAGTGGGATACAAATTCTGAAAAATTATTATTGATTATGGAAACACTACTAACCTCTGCCATTACTCCAAATAAACCGTAGCTAAAATAATTTCGTGGTGCATTAATGTTTCCCAGATTAACCTTATTGGTGAGGCCTTTCAATTCAATATGCGCAAACCCCTCTTGTCCTGCAAGGGGAGCCTTTTGTAATAAATGGTTGCTGCTGCTGTGTGTAAATTTACTGCCGGTGATGGTTAGCGATGCGTTTACCGCTTGCATGGATAGACTGATGTGGTTTTGATCAAAGGTGCTATTGGTAATGTTCACGTTCAATCCTCCCCCTACGCTATTCACACTATTAGCAATCGCTTTTTGTGCATCCTTAATCAAACTTCCTGATTGAACCACTAGCGCTACATCACTTTCTAGTATGATTCCCTGCCACATGGCTCCGCACGATTGAAGGGTGCTACTATCCATCAAAAAGGTTACTCCAGTCAATACATATATTACCGCATCGGTGCCTAAATAAATATTGGGGCAATTTATAAAACTGAAGTTTTTATCAATCAACAACGTATCTTCTATGTAAATCATCTGATGGGTAGTTATACTGCCAAAAGCCCATAAATTACTTATCCTATTATTTGAAAAATTATAATCTACTCCCACCTCAAAGGTATCCGTAGCACACACCAAGGGTGCACAATTACAACTATCCACCACTTGAATAGCAGTTTGATAAGTTTGTGTGAGGGCGCTATCTACCAAACTGCCGCAGTAGCTGGTGCCACTGATGCACGTGGTGGTGAATAGGAACAAGATAATTTTTAAACGCATAAAGGGATTACTAAGGTAATCATTATATCACTCACTCGCGTAGTAGTTTGATCGCGTAACATTAACCTTTCGCCCAGAATAAACGACTTATTGTAAATTAAAAAAGCCACCCTTTTTACAGGTGGCTTTTAAGCAGTTGGTAAAAAGGTTTAATTAATAGGATTTAGTACAAATAACTTGTAACTCTCGTTGGTCAAATACCTATTTGCTAATTGCTTGAAATCATCGCTTGTTAATGATTTTACCCAGTTATTGTAATCTTTTATTTCATCAATGGATTCACCATCCAGTGCCGATCGACTAATAAGGTTCAACCAAAAACTATTTTCCTTTAAATAAGTTTCACGTTCTCTTAAAAAGGTTTCCCGCACTTTAGTTAAGTTTTTATCATCGCATCCATTCGCTTTTATTGCTTTTATTTCAACTTCACATGCATCTACCAATGTTTTAACATTCGTTGGCGCGCAGCCAAAGCCAATCGTAATTTCATAATAACCTTTTGGCATTTTTTTCATACTTGGAAATGCACCTACTCCATAAACTCCACCTTTTTCCTCGCGTAGGTTCTCTCTTAATTTTATACTTAATAATTTGAGTAATGCATTCATCTCAAATCGCGATTTTCGATCATATTTGAATGTACCATTATACTTGATAGCAACACTACTTTTGGGCTCTACTCCCTTTTTTACTTCCTTTTCAATTTTGCCTAGTGGCTGTGATACACCGAGGTCTCTGAAATTTTCTTTTTTAT
>JBDKJW010000209.1:0-4138 GCA_039796395.1 Bacteroidota bacterium | reverse complement strand
GCTCTTTCAATCCCCTATATAATAAGTCCTAATGTACCAGGAATGCTTGCTGCTAGGGCAGTTGCCATGATTATCAATGAGGCTTTTTTTGGCCTAGGCGAAGGCATAAGTAGCAAAGAAGATATTGATATTGCTATGAAGTTAGGTACTAATTATCCTTTCGGACCTTTTGAATGGGCATACAAAATTGGCCTTGATAAAGTAATAAACTTATTAACTGTTTTAAATGAAACCGATGATAGATATGCTCCTGCTCCGGCGTTGCTGAAGGCAAGTAAAATAAGTAATTAGTAAAGTAAGTACACTAAGTGAAATACATATTGTATAGTTACCTAGTTTACTTAGTTACTTTATAAACCCTTATCTCGTAACCCGTAACCCGCAACTAAATGACCCTCCTCCACATAGATACCGCTACTGAATATGCCGGCACTTGTATAAGTAAAGACGGAGTAGTTCTTGGCAAAAAAGAAAATAAAGATCCGAAAAATCATGGCGCTTTTTTACAACCAGCTATTCAGTTGCTTTGCGAGGAAACAGGAATTGCTTTACCATCTATAGATGCAGTATCAGTAACAGCAGGGCCGGGTAGTTATACTGGCATCAGGGTAGCTATGGCATCTGCAAAGGGTATTTGTTTTGCATTAAACAAGCCACTCATTGCTATTAGTACATTGGCGGTAATAGCAGAATCTGCTAGGCTGAATAGCGAAAGAATAGATGATTTTTTAATTTATCCTATGATCGATGCTAGAAGAATGGAAGTTTTTATGGGCGTATATAATGCCGCACTAGAAGAACTAAAATCGGCCCATTCTTTTGTGATTCAAGCGCATTACTTACAAACATTACCAACCGAAAAACACATAATTTTTTGCGGTAATGGTGCAGGAAAGATCCCTTTAGTAACAACTCCATTATCGTACGCTATTTACAATCAACAACACCAAGTAGAAAATCTGGTTCCGCTTGCCGAAAATGCATTTAAATCGAAGAAATTTGCAGATTTAGCCTATATAGAACCTTTGTATGCCAAGGATTTTTATGATAATCGGAAATAATCGGTTGCGCTAAAAATATTGTTAAATATTATACTATGTACTGCACATTTTGTTTAACTTTATATACCGAGATTGATCACCCCCCCAATTAACGCTCATCTCATGAATGCAACTATACAATCCATCATATTAACAAATGGTGGCGAACCTGTAAAGGTCGACTTTCTACATACAAAGAAAGCCGCCCTAATTTTACGTTCCATTAATCATAAGCTTCGTCAGCAGATTATTAAGCTCCTTGATGAGCATACTAAAATGACCGTTACAGAGCTATATGTGAAACTGAGGCTTGAGCAATCCGTTGCTTCTCAGCATCTGGCCATTTTGAGAAGGGCCGGTATAGTAAGCACTTCCAGAGAAGGGAAATTTATTTATTATGGTGTTAATTATACCCGTTTACATGAGGTATCTGGCTTTGTAAAAGCCTTAGTAGATTAATAAAACTTACCTTTGCGGTATGTTCATTCAGCAATTATATACAGGTTGCCTTAGTGAGGCGGCTTATTACATCGAAAGTGACGGCATTGCTGCCATAGTTGATCCTTTGAGGGATATTGAAGCTTATTTGGATTTAGCTAAAGTAAGAAAAGCTACTATAAAATATATTTTTGAAACACATTTTCATGCAGATTTTGTAAGCGGTCATTTAGACCTTGCTGCAGCAACAGGCGCCACCATTGTATATGGGCCCGGAACTGTAACAAAATTTCCCGTACATGTAGCTGCTAATGAAGAAGTTTTCGCTATCGGTAAAATAACCATTCAGGTTTTACATACTCCCGGACATACACTAGAAAGCAGTTGTTTTCTGTTAAAAGATGAAGCGGGAAAAGATCATGCGATATTTACGGGTGATACACTTTTTGTAGGTGATGTTGGGCGACCAGATTTGGCACAAAAAGGAAATGAAATTACCATGGCTGATTTAGCCGGTATGCTGTATGATAGTTTGCATCGCTATATCTTACCACTGGCCAATGATGTAATTGTATACCCAGCACATGGCGCAGGGAGCAGTTGTGGTAAAAATTTAGGGCCAGAAACATTTAGTACTATTGGGGCTCAAAAAGATAGCAACTATGCATTGCAGCCACAAACCAAAGATGAATTTATAAAAGCAGTTACTGAAGGATTAGCTGCCCCACCGCAATATTTTCCGATTAATGCAAAAATTAATAAAGAAGGCTACGGTAGCTTAAACACCCTGTTAGAAAAAGCGTTATCGCCGTTGGATGTATTGGCCTTTAAACAAAAAATAAAAGCAGGAACGCTTGTACTCGATACACGTAATGCTACTGAATTTACTGATGGCTTTATACCAAGTTCTATTTCAATTGGATTAGAAGGCAGATTTGCAGAATGGGCAGGAAGCCTACTC
This sequence comes from Bacteroidota bacterium, assembly GCA_039796395.1. Lineage (GTDB taxonomy): Bacteria > Bacteroidota > Bacteroidia > Chitinophagales > Chitinophagaceae > Sediminibacterium. Next base: position 1,699 of record JBDKJW010000209.1, on the reverse strand, counting down.
CCATTTGATAAACCAATGATAATTGTTACAGATATAGGAAAAGAAAGAGAAACAATTGTGCGCTTAGCAAGAGTTGGTTTTGATAAGATCGAAGGTTTTCTACAAGGAGGTTATCATGCATGGGTAAGTGCCGGAGAACAAACAGATATGATCATTAATGTGGAAGCAGATGAGCTAGCAATGGATATGCCATTTGATGAAAATTTAGTGATTGTAGACGTACGAAAAGAAACTGAGTATGGTACAGGGCATATTAAAGAAGCATTAAATATTCCACTACATGATTTAATTGACCCCGGAAGTATGGCCAATCTTGAAGATCGCCATAATATATATGTTCATTGCGCTGGAGGTTACCGAAGTGTTATTGCTACTTCTTTAATAAAGCGACAAGGCATTCATAATTTAAGAAATATTGTAGGTGGTTGGAGTACCATAAAAGAATTGAAAGATAAATTCAGTTTTGAAAAAGATACTTCGATATTAAATTAGGATTCCAACAGATTCTCTGCGTGTACAGAAGGATCGAATTCCCATTTCCATCTTCGATGGCTCCATAAATAATTGGCAGGTCGGATACGTATTTGTTCTTCTACATAATTCTTGAAATCAACCGTCATCTTTCCATCCGGAATCTGCTGAGGTGTTGTGGTGTATAAAACAAAATCTGCTTTATAAAAACCCCTTTTAATAGGATAGTAAGTACCAAAAATTACAGCAGTATTATTTTGTTTGGCACCCCTTTCTGGTCCGGGAACAAAGGGTGTTAATTTCCCCATGAATTTTACCCAATATGCATCTTGCGTTTTCCTAGGGTTTTGATCTGCTGCTAAAGCCAATGCATATATACCTATTGCATATTCCTTAAAGTGATGTTTAAACTTAGTGGCAGGTACTAGGATAGTTCCTAGTCTACTGCGCATTTTATAAATAATCTGATCAAAGGTTTTATTCGACAATGGTGCATAAACACCAAGGAAAGGATAATCCATATTAGCACCACAGGCTAAGTTTACAAACTCCCAACTAAAAAAGTGCCCACCATGCATTTGCAATGATTGGCCGGTTTTATATAATTCGTTTACCAATGAAAAATCACATTCGAATCTTCGATTAAGTTCTTCTTTAGAAATAGAAATCAGCTTAATGATTTCTAAAAAAGTATCAATTAATTGATGATAAAATTGTCGTTCAATTTTCAGACGCTCTGCAACCGTTTTTTCAGGAAAAGCCAACGCAATATTACTTCTTACAATTTTCTTTCGATAACCAAATACATAATATACCAAACCATAAATGCCATCAGATAAAATATACATTACTCTCCATGGGAGTAGGGAAAGCAGGTAGAAAAGGGGGTAAACGATGTAGTACATGGGGTAAAGATATAAATCTTCAATCTGGAATCTTCAATTTGAAAATAAATAAACAGATTGTATAATGAAGATTAAAGATTGCTTATTTAAAGTATAATATTCTGTAACAAAGCAGCCTTCTCTACATGATCGGTATTGAAATGTAGGCCTCTACTCTCTTTTCTAAATTCTGCACTTTTAACAATTAAGTAAGCCACTGTAATTAAATTTCTCAATTCACAGAGTTGTGGTGAAACACGGGTAGATCGGTATAATGTTTCTGTTTCTTCAAAAAGTAAATCAAGCCGTTTCATGGCGCGTTCCAATCTTACATCAGTTCTTAC
>JBDKJW010000208.1:0-4139 GCA_039796395.1 Bacteroidota bacterium | reverse complement strand
GATGCGGGCGATTTAGCATTTGGCACCAAGGTTCAGGCTTGATTAACATATCCTTCCCAATTTATTTGGTATATTTATACTAAGGTTAGTATGTATGCGTAGTGTATTGCTAGTGATAATGGTATTTTTATTCGCCCAAAATCTAACGGCTCAGGATCCGAATTTTTCTCAATTCTTTTCCTCCCCACTTACACTGAATCCCGCATTCACGGGTAAATTCTTTGGCGCTTATCGTGTTGCCGCCAATCATAGAAATCAGTGGCCCACTATAAGTAATGCATTTACAACTACAGCAGCTTCTGTTGATTTTCAAATTTTAAAAAATAAAATTGCCAGCAACGATACTTGGGGAGTGGGTTTTTCCGGATTAAGCGATCAAGGTGCTGGTGGTGCGGTGAAATTTAATTATGGCTCTTTCTCTACAGCTTATCATAAGGGGTTAGATGAAGACGGATTTCACCAATTAGGCGCAGCATTCCAAGTTACCTATTCCAATATGTTTGTTGACCTTACTAAAATTAGTTTTGAAGACCAATTAACTACATTGGGTTTTACAGGTGTAACATCTGAAGTATTTAATTTCAATACGTTGAAATCGAGCTATGTTGGTGTAAATGCAGGACTATTATACAATGGTAGTACAAACGATAAAAATAATTTTTATTTCGGCGTAAGTATGTATCATATTAATCGGCCAGCACAGCAATTTACAGGTGCTAACTATCTCGTTAATCCAAGAACAAATTTTCATGCCGGTGGCTATTTCCCCATTGGTGAAACAAATACATTACACCTGAGTGCTTCCCAAATTTTTCAGGGCGGTGCATCTACTACTATGTTAGGAGGCGCCATTCAACTAACCCCCTCCAGTACTGATCCTAATAAACCTACTAGTATTTATGTAGGCTCCTGGGTTCGCTTCAATGATGCTATTATCCCCTATATAGGTATTGAATTTGATGATTTTAGAATCGGCGCTACTTATGATTATAACTACTCTTCATTAAGAACTGCTTCACAAAACAGAGGCGGTATTGAAGTATCCGTTATTTATATACGCAGGCCTTCAACAGATAGACCTCTCAATTGTCCAAAATTCTAATTGCTCGCTTGTTAGTATCTTAGCACAAATCATCCCCCGGTGTTAAAAGAGATTATCATATCTATACGTGCCTATCGTGATGCACATGTATTTATCAAAGCAAATAAACTTTGGAAATGGATTCTTATTCCAGGTATTATATATACTATCCTATTTTTAATTGGCGCCATTTATTTTAGCTCAACATCTAGCGATGCTATTAGCTGGATAGCACTAAAAACAGGCTTGAAAGGATGGTTAGATAGAACAGATAGCGGCTTACTTGGTTTTGTGTTTACCATGGGCGGACTTATTCTATGGTTAATACTCATGCTATTATACTTTTCTTTGTTCAAATATTTATTCCTCATTATTGGCTCTCCTGTATTCTCTTATTTAAGTGAAAAAACAGAAGCCATCATTGAAGGAAAGGATTTTCCGTTTTCCTTCTCCAAAATAATGAATGATGCATGGAGAGGTATTAAATTAGCAGCACGCAATAGTTTATGGCAAACAGTATATCTTGTCAGTATTATTTTATTGAACCTTATACCCGTTGTAGGATGGCTTACACCTATTTTAGCTATATTGATTGAATGTTATTACTATGGATTTTCGATGATCGATTATACCATGGAGCGTCATCATAAATCTTCTGCTGAAAGTATTGTGTTTATTAGTAATCATAAAGGATTGGCCATTGGTAATGGACTGGTATTTTATATGATGCATTTACTACCCGTAATTGGCTGGGTGCTTGCCCCCTCTTATGCCGTAGTTGCCGCTACCTTAAGTGTATACCCACTTAAACAAAAACATACTGCAACCTATGCGTAAACAAGGCAAAATATTACTCTTACCGATGGAATTATATGAGGATGCTGCTCATACTATTCCTAGCTATGCTATTGAAGCTATTAAAACTTGTAACGCTTTTTTTGCAGAAAATGAAAAAACAACGCGTCGATTTTTTAAACGGGTTTGGAAAGAAATGGTGATTGATGATTATCGTTGGTATACGATTCATAAAGCAGAAGAAACCATAAAGAAAGATTTATTAAAAGAACTAATGGAGGGTAATACAGTTGGTATTATTAGTGAAGCAGGTTGTGCGGGTATTGCTGATCCCGGACAAATACTGGTTTCTCTAGCACAAGAAAAGGGATTTAGGGTGCAGCCTTTTGTTGGACCAAGCTCCATCCTTTTAGCATTAATGGCGAGTGGTATGAACGGACAATCATTTCAGTTCAACGGCTATTTACCGATTGAAAGTGGAGAAAGAAAGAAAAAAATAAAAGAACTAGAAACGATTGCTATAAAACAACAACGTACCCAACTTTTTATTGAAACACCTTATCGTAATAATCAATTATTAAAAGATATAATTGATAGTTGTACCAAAGAAACAAAGCTTTGTATTGCTGTTGATATTACTGCACCTTCAGAAAGCATAAAAACAAAAACCATCCGCGATTGGATGGTTCAGTTACCTGATTTGCATAAAAAACCTGTACTATTTTTATTGGGTAACTAGTGCTTCGGTGTTATAATAGTTTCGCCTGCTAAGCCACGTATTTCTAAAACACTATCTACAATATATATTTCAACACCCCGCCAAGGCAATGCCCCCAAATATCTCTTATAGTGTAAGTTCATTTCTCTGCCCGAGTTTGCTTCGAGTATACGTGCAATATTGTCATCTTCAACACTAAAGTTAAACTCATTACTCTGGATATTTTTTTGAAACCCACTTTGGATAATTTTTCCTTCGTAGGTTTTAAACACAAACCCTTTTTTCTGAAAAGTGTTTAGCTGTCCGGCTTTAGTGCCTCTTGAATACACAAAATAAAAACGCCAGTAACCTGCAATCAGTAGTACTACTAGAATAATAGTTACCGTACTCCAAATAAACTTTTTTGTTGTCATACTATAATCCGTATTGATCTACAAGATAAATCAAGGCAGCGATATTTAAAGCACCTAATAATAATTCTCTTTTATGTACATTTTCAAATACATCTGATCGGGCATGGTGTACATCAAAATAGCGTTGAGGATCGGGCAAGAAGCCACCTAGAGCGGTTCCTAGGTTTCTATTCAAAGGACCAATATCAGCCCCACCGCCACCCATTTTTAGAATACTCGTTCCATAGGGTGCTAAAAGGGGCATCCAGGATTGTACTTTCTTTAATTGAGCGGCATTCATCGTAAAGCCAAAACCTCGGGGTGTAAAACCCCCTTCATCACTTTCTAGCGCAAACAAATGTTTTTCGCCTTTTGCCTTAGCTTCCTCTGCGTACTTAGTACCACCTCTTAATCCATTTTCTTCATTGGCAAATAACACAAAACGAATACTATGTTTGGGTTGATATCCGAGCGCTTTTAACGTACGTAATACTTCTAATGTATGTACCACCCCAGCACCATCATCGTGTGCTCCTTCATTCACATCCCAGCTATCTAAATGTCCGCCAACGGTAATATAGGTTTCCGGATTAACAGTTCCTGTGAGTTCTCCAATTACGTTAAACCCTTTTGCATCAGGCAAGAATTTTCCATTGGTAGTAAGAGATACAGTAAAAGTTGATTTCTTGCCAAGTGCACAAATATAATCTGCATCATCACCCCCAAGAGCTATAGCCGGAATTTTAGGAAATGAATCATTATAGCTCATACCACCGGTATGTGGGTTATTATCGGTAGCTTCTGTAAGTGAGCGAATCATCACGCCAACTGCGCCAAATTTTGCTGCCCTGCTCGCGCCACTCCTTCGGTATTGTCCGGCCTCTCCGTAAGAAACAGCAGGATCAATATTCCGCGGATTAAACTTATAATTATAGTAAACAATCTTTCCTTTTATCAAGTCTTTCTTTGCTTCAAGCTCGGCATAATCGGCTACTGTAACCACTTCTGCTATTACTGGTTTACCACCCGTACCCAAAGAATTTCCTAATGCCAATACATCTAATTGCCTACTTATTTTTTTTCCATCTACAATAGTAATTGCTGCCCTATCTTTTCCGCCCCTGTTCCAATTCGGCATCATACATGCCTGCAA
>JBDKJW010000207.1:0-4183 GCA_039796395.1 Bacteroidota bacterium | reverse complement strand
CGTCATCAATATCAGTTCTATTGCTGGTAATACACCCGACCCCGGCCTAGGTATTTACTCCGTATCAAAAGCCGCATTGAATATGCTTACACGGGTAACAGCCAAAGAATGGGGTGCTGATCATATTCGCGTGAATGCGATTTGCCCGGGTTTAATCAAAACCAAATTTTCCGAAGCCCTCTGGCAAAACGAAAAATGGCTGAATCATTTTGTAAAACAAGCACCTATTGCACGCATGGGTACGGTAGAAGAAATTGCTGCACTTGCTTTATTTCTTGCCTCCGATGCTTCGGGCTATTGCACAGGCACATTATTCACTGCCGATGGTGGCGTAACTATTTAATATGGAACCCTTATTTATTACTGATCGCATCAAAGATTTACTCCCGCAAATAAAGGAATTTGTAATTCATGAGTTGATACCATTAGAGGTAGATCATATCACTAGGCCATTTAAAAAAACGGAAATAATTCTTCAACAAAAAAGAGAATTAGTAAAAGCAAGGGGATGGTGGAATTGTCATTTACCTGCCGCCGAAGGCGGCATGGGTTTAACACTTTGTGAATTCGCACAAGTAAGCGAAATACTATCCCTCGCACCTTATTACGGACAATACAGTTTTAATGCGCAAGCACCCGATATCGGTAATACAGAATTAATTAGCAAATTTGGTTCAACAGCTATCAAAGAACAATTTTTACACCCTTTATTAGCAGGAAAAATAAGAAGTTGTTTCTCTATGACTGAGCCGGAGTTTGCAGGCTCAAACCCCACACGTATGGCCACTACAGCGGTGCGCGAGGGAGATCATTATATTATAAACGGACATAAATGGTTTACCTCCTCCGCCGATGGCGCTGCATTTGCTATTGTAATGGCCGTTACAAATCCGGATGCTAAACCACATGAACGGGCCAGTATGATTATTGTTCCAACCGATACACCCGGCTACGAATTAGTACGCAATATTCCCGTATTCGGCGAGCCCGGCGAAGGCTGGGCAAGCCATGCCGAAATAAAATATACCAATTGTAAAGTGCCTATCACTCATTTAATTGGTGAAGAAAATCAAGGATTTAGATTAGCACAAGAACGTTTAGGCCCGGGTCGTATTCATCATTGCATGCGCTGGATTGGTATTGCAGAAAAAGCTTTTGATTTGATGTGCCATCGCGCCGCTACACGCGAAATGGAAGAAGGTGTATTGCTGGGGCAAAAACAATTTATTCAAGGTTTTATTGCCGAAAGTAGGGTAGCCATTGATGCCTGTAGATTATTAGTATTGCGCACAGCACATAATATTGATTTATATGGAGCACCTGCTGTACGTGATCAAATTTCTGGAATCAAGTTTTATGTGGCTAATATGTTTTTGCAAGTATTAGATAAAGCCATACAGGTACATGGTGCCATGGGTGTTTCGGATGCAACGATGTTGGCTAATTTATACCAACATGAACGTGGTGCACGTATTTGGGACGGTGCCGATGAAGTACATAAGCAAAGTTTAGCACTTAGTATTTTGAAGAAATACGGGGTAGGCAGAATAAGTAAATAAGTAATTAAGTATAACCAATATCAGGCTGAGCCTGTCGAAGCCTAGAATAAGTAACCATGGAAAAAACAATACCCCTTAGCGATAAAGAAAATATTTCAATAGTTACCTTGAATGAATACCTAATCGCAAATGGTATTGCTATTCCCACCATTGAACAAATTACGCGCTTCCCTGGCGGCTATTCCAATCTTACTTATTGTTTACACACTACAGATAAAGATTTTGTATTGCGTATGCCACCACCGGGCGCAAATATTAAATCGGCACACGATATGGGTAGAGAATACAAAGTACTTTCTTTACTTAATCCTCATTTCGCTGAAATACCCGCCCTTATTCATTATACAGAAGATAGTTCCGTACTAGGTGCTTCGTTTTATATCATGGAAAAAATAGAAGGTATTATTCTCCGCGCACATACTGCGCCGAAAATGAATATAGCACCTGAAACATTTCGTACCCTCTCCGAAAAAATGATCGACACATTAGTATCGCTTCACGCCATAGATATTGAATCAACTGGTCTTTCACAACTAGGCAAATCCGAAGGTTATGTAACAAGACAAGTAGAAGGATGGATCAAAAGATACTATGCTGCGGAAACAGATACCATTGATACCATCAACAAAACTGTAGTATGGTTACAACAATATACACCTATAGCACAGCAGCCTGCCTTATTACATAACGATTTTAAATACGATAATGTAATTTTTGATAACGATCTTGAAAAAATCATCAGCGTACTCGATTGGGAAATGTGTACTGTTGGTGATCCATTAATGGATTTTGGTGCTATGCTTGCTTATTGGTTTGAAGATGGTGAAGGAGAAGTATTCACTAATTTCAATCTTACTTGGTTGCCTGGCAATTATACAAGAGCTGAACTTATGCAACGCTATGCAGAAAAAAGCGGGCGCAATCTTCAAGATATTAAGTTCTACTATGTATTTGGCTTATTTAAAAATGCCGTTATTGCCCAACAAATTTATCATCGCTGGAAACAAGGCCATAGTAGCGATCCGCGGTTTAGTCAATTAATTCATATGGTTAGGATGCTAGGGCAAAAAGCCGTGAGTAGTGTGTAGTGTATAGTGTAGTGAGGAGTACTAAACACTATACACTGCTCACTAACCACTAATTCTCCCTTCTTCGATAATAGCCTCCTCGCCAATTATAGCGGGTAGATTTGTATTGCTCTAAACTTTTGGTAATATAGTGGCCCAGCTCTAATTCATTTACCTGCTGTAAAAATTCATATGTGGGCCTGTAGCGGCGCATGAATGTATCGAGCTCGGGCGATTGTAGTTTGGTGATTTTCTTTACAAATGGTTTTGTAAATCGGCTATTGATATATTTTTCATGCTCTTCTTCTAACAACCGTTTCTGTAATGTAAGCATACTTCGATTATACTTAAATCGAAACATATCAATAATAGAACCTAAATCAAAACCTACTGCAGCTCCGGGATTATAGCCGCTGGGCGTTACTGCTCTAAATGTGGGCTTTTTATAATCGAAAATTTTAGCATAATCTTTTCTATTCATCATCGAATCGAATCGGTAATAATTATTCCGCACTTTTACTTCTGGTAAATCATAGGCACGCACATGAATCATTACATCAAAATTCTCCATATTGCTAATCGTATCTATCGCATATTTCATGGTAGATTTTCCAATCATCGAAAACCAAATTGAATCTGTTTTTAAAACAGTAAGTAGGTACCTACCTGTAGAGTCGGTAATCGCTCCCCTACCAGAGGTACTTTGTACAGCTACCGCTTCTAATGGCCTTCTTGCAGATATATCATATACCGTTCCGCTAATAGTAATAAACTGCGCCTGGGCTGGTACAAAGAATACACCATTCAGCAATAGCAACATCAATAAACGTACAAGTATATTTTTTCTCAACAGCACCGTTTAAACTGTAATATTAATTCAGCATGCGCATTGTACCATATTTTGAAAAGGAATTAACAGTCTTTTCCCATTTATAACTATTCGTATTAAACAGTTTCCCACCATTTGGGTGTTGGTTCTGGCGCTACCAAATTCATTTTTTCGCCTATCATTGGATAATACGATTCCTGATCTTTTTTTGCTGCTTCTGCTGAAACCCTTATGGCAGGGTCTTTCCAGCTATGTAATGCCAAACTAAACTTAGCCCAATGTATGGGTATTATTTTTTTGGCTTTTAATTCTTTGGCTGCCGTTACTACTTCTTCCGGCATCATATGAATATATTTCCAGTACGCATGGTATTGGCCGCACTCCAATATTGCCCAATCAAATTCTCCAAAGTCTTCTCCAATTTTTTTAAAATGATCATCATAACCAGAATCGCCTCCAATAAAAATTTTCATCGTAGGTGTTTGCAATACATAACTCATCCATAACGATTGATTACGTTTGAATAATCTACCTGAAAAATGCCTGGCTGGAACACTGTTTACTATAAAACCATTGTCATGCATCATCAACTCATTCCAATCGGCTTCTACAATTTGTTGATCCGTATAGCCCCATTGTTTTAAATGCGCACTTACCCCCAATCCGCAAAAAACCTTACCTACTGTGGGTTGTATTTTTGCAATCGTTTTATAGTCTAAATGATCCCA
>JBDKJW010000206.1:0-6135 GCA_039796395.1 Bacteroidota bacterium | reverse complement strand
GTTAGTTCGGTAAAATCAATAGATTGAGGTGTGAGTTGATAGCCGCCCGAATCGAGCTGGGAAGTAAATAAAATATTATTACACAAACTATTTAATCGTCGCGCTTCATGTAAAGTGTTGCTGATTAATTTTTGCTGTTTATCTTCTTCCAGCTTTCTTTTCTGTAGTGTTTCTAAATTCAGTTGTGTAATGGCAATGGGTGTTTTTAATTCGTGCGTAACCGCCATCATAAAATTTTGTTGTTGTTCTGAAACCTTTAACTGACGGCGGGTTGCGCGAAATACGAATACCGCACCAATAATAATTAAGGCCAAAAACGTAACGCCTTCGCCCACATATTGTGCTGTTTTGCGCTTTCGCGCCTCTTCTACAGCCGTTGCTTTTTGAAAATAACTGGGGTCGTCTTTTATTATTTCGTTTAGTCGAATTTGGGTGATGGCTACATTTTGTTTTTCGAGTGCTATATACCACCAACCCAATGCGGCAATCATATAGGTAAGTAATACCCAGTAAACAATGGTAACCAAAGCTAGTTTAGGATTTTTAATCCTGCTCATGATACCGCTTTTTCAATTCTAACACCGGCATTAAGTACAGCAGGCAATGGGTTCTCACGCATAATTTGCTTGAGTTTAAACTTGTATTGTCCGGCTTTAAGTTTTTGTGCCGTTTTGGTAATTCGAATACGATGATCAAAAATATCATCCATTCCAGTACCTAGCCAGCCTTTTTTATTATCTGCTAATAGCAAGTTGAGTGATTGTACTTTTGCCGTATCGCCAGGTGATTGTGTAGTAATTTCAACCCAAATATTATTATACCGATATGCATCTGTATGCCGAACAGCAATAAAAATATTATATAATGCTGCGGTATCTTTTATGGTAAACGAAAATTCAGGTTGTGTAGCTACATCCCATGCTTGTTTTTCAAAAAAATATTGTTGCTCAAAAACGCCAATATCATTGCAGGCATTTAACAAAAGCAAAGACCCTACTAGTAAAGAAATATATTTTGTTTTCATCAACAATTACAACACATTTAAAATTTGTTCCTTAGCTTTTTCTAATTCGTCTTTCATTAATACAACCGCTTTTTGAATAACTGAATCGTAGGCTTTTGAGCCTGTGGTATTGATTTCGCGACCAAATTCTTGTAAAATGAATGATAATTTTTTTCCCTTCGCCGTTTCCTTTTCACTTAAGATAGAACGAAAATAAGCGCAGTGATTATTAAGGCGTACCTGCTCTTCGCTAATATCAATTTTTTCTATATAGTAAATGAGTTCTTGTTCTAATCTATTCGGATCATAATTTTCCTTTCCCACATTTTCCTCAAGTATTTTTTTTAACCCATCTTTTATCTTTGTTCTACGCTTGGGTTCTAGTTCTGCAATAATTTTTTGTTGGGTTTCAATGTTGTTTAACCGTGTAAGCAAATCATTTTCATTCATCTTCTGTAAGCATTTCATTAGAGGGTGTAATTACATCTGGTAATTTTAATAATGTACTTAAGATATCGCCTTTTTCTAATCCTAAAGAATCTGCTAAATCGGATACCGGTTGAAAATAGGCTTTGGCTAAGTCGGTATTAATGGTAACTGGTTTATTGGCACCATTCAACTTAATATTGATATTACATTCTACACTACCGCGTTGTAGCCCCTCATTTAAACTATTGCGAATATCAAATTCAAAAGGCTTTAATAAAGCCGGGATATTCAGGCGCAGGTCGAATTGTTTACCATTGAGTGATCTCAGTTCAATTAAAAATTGTTTGCCGCCGATCATTTGTTCAGCCCTGCCGTAACCCGTCATCGAATGAAGCATGTATAACTATTTTGGTAAAAGTAGGTTATGCAATTGATATCTGCTAAAAATCAATACCAATCCACTTTCGCTTATTCTTTTCGTATTTTTCAATTATAGAGTTTACCGGGGCGGTGAGATACATCTTGCTCCATTTCATTCGTATCAATTAATAAATCCATCGAAGCAAATTTCTTCCTAAAATTTCTTCTATCTAAGCTTACCCCCAGAATGGCTTCATATAAATTTTGGAGTTCTCTTAAAGCAAACTTTCGGGGTAATAAATTGAACCCAAGTGGATGCTCTTGGATACTTTCTTGTAACCATTGATAGCAAGAATCAACAATTTCTTTATGATCGAATGCCATCTCTTTTAAACTGGATATATCATACCAGTTCAGTTCATTATCATGAATTTTTAGTTCGTGGTGTTGGATATTCAACAAAGAACAATAAGCAATGGTAACTACTCGTCCGCCCGGATGCCTATTGGGTTTACCAAACACTTTTACTTGTTCTAAAAAAACATCCGTCATGCCCGTTCTTTCCTTTAGAATCCGATAAGCTGCAGCATCTAGCTCCTCATTATTTTTTAAAAAATCACCCAATAAAGATCGTTTGCCTTGAAAAATAGCCATATCACTTTTAATCAATAATACTTTTAGCTTATTTTCTTCAAATCCAAAAATTACACAATCAATTGTAAGTGGTACTTTCGGGTAAGTATTTACCAATGGAACTGCGTCGGCAATGAGTTGCGATGCATGGGTTGCCGTTTCGGGTGATTTCTTCATATATGGCAAAAGGTTATTTAGGAGGTAAATACCTCCAGCAATCGTAATATTAAGGTACAAAATAAATTCAAATGTGTGAATTTTACATAAATAACTTATATAAATAGCAGGCATGTATACTGTTGAAACTACTACCAAAATAATGGAATTGAGTGCCCAGCTCTTAAATGGGGATCTGCCATTCACAGATGAACAAAAAATTGAAAAACTCTGCGCTGTATTGCGTTTTCATGAATATAGGTACTATGTATTGAGTGAGCCATTGATAGCTGATATAGAGTATGATCATTTATACAAAAACCTAGTTGAACTCGAAACCCGCAACCCAAAACTCGTATCCCCTAACTCTCCCACACAACGTGTTGGTAATAGTTTAAACCAGCAGTTTGTAACGATGCCGCACCTAGTGCCCATGCTTAGTTTAGATAATAGTTATAATGCGGAAGATCTATTGGATTTTGATAGAAAAGCAAGGGAGCTAAGTGGTTTAGAAAATATTGTTTACTGTGTGGAACCAAAATTTGATGGTGCCAGTATTTCATTAATTTATGAAAACGATTTATTGGTTCGTGCAACTACGCGTGGTGATGGTGTAGAAGGAGAAGAAGTTACAACGAATATTAAACAGGTGCGCTCCATACCATTAAGTGCCCCATTTTCTACCTATGGTATTCAGCAAATTGAAATACGGGGGGAGATTATCATGACCAAACAAAGTTTTGAATCGTATAATGAAAAAGCTATTGAAGCGGGTACAACTATTTTAGCTAATCCGCGTAATGCGGCATCGGGTAGCTTGCGTATGAAAGATCCAAAAGATGTAGCGGCTAGAAATTTAGATGGATTTTTTTATCATGTGAGTTACGTTAAGACGATAGACGGTAGACCGTGGACGGTAGAAGATCCACTCTTGTCGCATTCAGGCTCATTGAAACTGTTGTGGGATATGGGTTTTAGATCGCCTGAGCGGGAGAAAAAAGTAGTAGAAGGCATACAAGGTGTAATTGATTATTGCTTGGCTTTTGAAGCCAAGCGTGATGAATTGCCCTATGAAATAGATGGTATGGTGGTAAAAGTAGACGTTATTGAATTACAAGAGAAATTAGGCATGACATCTCACCATCCGCGTTGGGCCATTGCATTTAAATTTAAAGCACGACAAGCCACTACTACATTACTAGATGTTGAATTTCAGGTAGGCAGAACAGGTGCTGTAACACCCGTAGCTAAATTGAGTCCGGTTTATTTAGGTGGTGTTACCGTTTCAAGTATTTCTATTCATAATGAAGAATATATACGAGAGAAAGATTTGAAAAAAGGTGATCGGGTACTCATTGAAAGAGCTGGTGATGTAATTCCTCAAATTGTAAAATCGATACCAGAAGCAAGAGTTGGAAATGAAGTAACGATTGATTTTCCAACCCATTGCCCCGTTTGCAAAAGCAAATTATTTAAGGAAGAAGGCGAAGCAGTTTGGCGCTGTATCAATATTGAATGTGAAGCGCAGGTGGTGGAGCGTATCATTCATTTTGTGAGTAAAGATGCGATGGATATTAAAAGTTTTGGCGAAGCCAATGTGCGCAAGTTTTATGAATTAGGTTTACTAACAGACATTCCTTCGATTTTCAGATTATCAGATTCCAGATTGAAGATTGACTCCCTAGAAGGTTTCGGAAAAAAGTCGATCGATAATTTATTCACCGCTATTGAAGCGAGTAAGCAGCAACCTTTGTATAGATTGATGTATGGCCTAGGTATTCGATTTGTGGGAGAAACAACGGCAAAAACATTAGCTAATGCGGTGCATCATTTGTTGGATTTTCAGCATAAAAAAGAAGAGGAATTAATGCAGTTAGAGGATGTAGGTACCAAAGTGGCTAAAAGTATTTTTGGTTTTTTTCAAAATGAACAAAATATAGAGATGCTAAAAAGCCTAGAATTATTAGGCCTACGGCTTATTAACCAGAAAAAAGAAGTTATTGTTGATGGAAATTTAACCGGACAATCTTTTCTGTTTACAGGAACATTATTACAACTCAAACGTTCTGATGCTGAGGCCATGGTGGAGGAAAGAGGCGGTATTATTTTGAGTGGCGTGAGTAGTAAATTGAATTATTTAGTGGTGGGGGAAGATGCGGGTAGTAAACTAGAGAAAGCAAAAAAAATAAATTCGATAAAAATAATTACAGAACAGGAGTTTCTAGAACTTATAAAATAGGGATACGGGATTCGAGTCTTAAATACTATATTAGTTATTATTATTTCACGTAACCCGTATCTCGAAACTAAACTATATGCTAAACAGTTCAACCCTAAAATTCCTAAAAGACCTTAAGAAAAATAATAACAAACCCTGGTTCGATGCCAATCGCAAGCAGTATGAATTAGCAAAGACAGATTTTGCAGATTATGTTACGCGCTTGCTTGCTGCCGTTGCTAAAAATGATCCGAGTATTGCGGCATTAACCTCAAAGGATTGTACATTTCGTATTAATAGAGATGTTCGATTCAGTAAAAATAAAGATCCGTACAAAACCAATATGGGTGCGGGTATTAGCAAAGCAGGCAAGAAAATGATTTCCGCCGGTTATTATTTTCATTGTGAGCCAGGTGGTAATAGTTTTATTGCTGGGGGCTTGTATATGGCAGAGACTGATCAACTCAAAAAAATTCGTCAGGAGATAGATTATAATTGGCCCGAGTTCCAAAAAATAGTGAAGGGTAAAAAATTCGCTACCACATTTGGAGACTTATCTAGAGAAGATGGCATGCGTTTAAGTAGAGAGCCCAAGGGCTATGAAAAAGATAATCCTGCTATTGAATATATCAAATTGAAAAGTTGGATAGCAAGCACCCCAATTACTGATGCTGAGTTAACAGAAAAAGATTTGGTAAAAAAAGTAGCCACTGTTTTTGCAACTATGCAACCATTGATTGTATTTTTAAATAGAGCGTTGGAGGGGTGAGTTGGGTTTATAGCGTTTGTAGGGTCTATAAAAGTAAATAGGTAGAATAGGCCTGCCCGACGTGGCGGGTAACTAAGTAATTAAGTAATGAGTTTAAAAAAATCTTATGATAAAGTCTTTGATTAATCTGTTTGTAAGTGTGGTATTGATGTTAGTAGTATTCAGTTTCACAAGCTGTGCTACCATTTTTGGTGGCAGTAAGTATTACGCACATGTTACTGTTGAAGATCATCCGAATGCTACCATCACTTATAACGGTAGCTTAAGAGGTAAGGGACATGCAACTATTAAACTGAAAAGGCAAGATGCTAATAAACTTTCATTCGTTATAAAAGACCAGGGCTGCGAGCCACAAACGGTAGACTATGTAGGTAGAAATTTTAGAACATGGGCTTTTATAGGTTCTGCTGTAGGTTTCACAGGCTTCGTTGGCGGTGTTCCAGTACCTTGGGGTGTGGCTGTAGATTTAGCTACCGGTGCGGTATGGAAACCCAATGTAAAGGAAACAGGTATTACCAAGCAGGATAGTAAGAACTATAATTATTCTATACAGTATAAGGGGTGCCC
>JBDKJW010000205.1:0-4807 GCA_039796395.1 Bacteroidota bacterium | reverse complement strand
AATTGTGGATTGGTATAAATCATAAAACTGCCAAGAATAGGCGCAGCAGGTAAACCCATTACTACAATCCAATTGAAATAAAATGCCTCAATTTTAAATCCTAGTAAAGAAAATAAGCCGATTGTTACACCCGATAAGATACCACCAGCGATTACTAATAGTGCTGTAATTACTAGTAAATCGCCATTATAACTTAGGAACGATAGGCTTTTTTTTGCATTATTGCCTCCTCCAAAAGCATAGCCTAAGATCGACCATAAAAAGAAGGGAAGATGAATGCAGGCCAATATGATTGTGTCACTTTTCGGGGATTGTGGTAATACATTAATGTAGAAAATAGCTGCTAAACTAAAGCCAACTATAAAGAGCCATTTTCTTTGTGGAATCGATTGCTTCCAAATGAAGAAAGCCGTTAAGGCAGGAAATACAATAAAACCTATATTTCTCGAATAGAATTGTTCTTCATCTAATAAAAAGATGGCAGGGAGTTTTGCAATGATAGCTGCTATAACTGCTGTTGCAATAACAAACAGCCAATCGGATGGCTCAAAAATGGCAGCATCCAAACTGTTAAATGCACGTTTAAAAGCTGGTTTATTATTACGATACAACTGCTCAAGTTGAGAAGGGTTATTAGCCAAGTTTAGTATTTCCTGCTGCATAAAATAATATTTAAAAGTGCTTTGAAATACAAAGTAAATATATAAAATGAATATGAGCAAATAAATTTGAGCGCTTACAATTTGCTTACTTGTGTAAGCTCCCCCAAAAATTTTACAATTTATTGTTGATAGAATACCTTGTCCATAGCTTTTCGCCAATTCTGTAAGTAGGTTAAGTGAGTTATCCTTCTAAACCTATATAGAAATTAAAAAAGAGGGTAGTTTTATAGTTGTAAAGCTCTTGAAATAGAAGTAGTTAGGCGTTATAAAAGATTAAATGTTTACTCTGGTGTGTTTTGTTTCAACTTTGTATATACATTTGTAATGCAATTTTACATTCATCATAATGCCCACTGGGGCAGGTTATCAGTACTGATACGGGGCTTGTAAGATTGTTTCTTGTTTTAAATATATCCATCCTTTCTAAATTCTGCCGCTTTTTCTAGAGAGAATTTATTCTGCTGATTATAATAATTTGATTCTCCTTTTGCCTTGTATTTAGTAAAATCATAAAGGTCTAGAATAAGACTGTACTTATCTTCTAGCGCATTATAAAAACGTTTCTGTTTTTCACCCTGTAAAATATATCTCTGCAAAGCCCAAAGCATGTAATCTACAATACTTAGTTCTGGTGTGTCTTTACTTTGTACTATTTCACAATTATAATTTACTTCAATAGGCGTTTTGCGTTTTTCATTATCTTTTTTTAAGGCATCTTCTATTGAGGCTTTGAGTTTAGTTTGTGTATTTTTATCTCTTGCTGAAAGAAATACTTGGTAAAAGGTATCATCTTTAGTTAATCTTCCTTTTAATAAATGGTGTACCATATCGAAATAAAACTCCGATTCATTGTTATTGTGTTTGGTGGCAAATAGATTGAGGCGTTTTCTACCAATAACACAGTAAAATTTAAAGCCTTCTAATTTGCGTAGAAATTCCACAAATTTTACTTGTATTTCTACATTATCGTAACTGGCGTGTAAATACCATTTTGGTGATTTAGTGATACAAGGAAGGTCTTTATACAAGGGATCGCTTTTTAAGTCTTGCATAAAATTTAATACAGCTTGGCGTATTGCTTTTTTATCTTCAACTTTTATTAACCCTATTAAGAATAATGGCTTGAAACCTTCTGTACCAACAATAGATTTTTTACCTTTTGCATAAAATGCAGGGTCGCCACTTTCGTCAATAAAAAGATAGGTTTTAGTGATATGTTTTGTATCTGCCATTAGTGTACAATTTCAAGAATAAATGCAAAGGTAGGAAATGCAGAAATGATTGCTAAAAAATTTAGTTTTAGCAATTGAAATTGTAAGTGTTTTTAGGGGGAAGGTCAAAACCGTTTCTCTCTTAACCCATTTAGTATTACTCTTGATCACCTTAAATATGAATCACTTTGCATTAATATTTAAAGTACCTATGTTTTAGTATTTATATAAAAATTATTGATTATGCATTAATATATAATCAATAAATAGTGAAAGGAATTGCTAAATAGGTAGTCCCGACGATAAATGTCGGCATCTGTAAAATGTGGTCTCACCGAGAATCGAACTCAGATCAAGCGTTTAGGAAACGCTCGTTTTATCCATTAAACTATGAGACCAGCACCGCGAAAATAAGGGGAAAGAGGGATTTTTTATGATGAATAGTGGTAAATGTAGTCTTCGACAGGCTCAGACTGACATTTATGGTCTATCGTCTACGGTCTCCGGTCTATTCCCCCTATCTTTGCCCCCCAATATTGAAACAATGAAGTTTTATAACCTGATTATTAAATATCGTTTTTGGTTGAGTTTGGCGCTTGTGGCGGTGGGCGTAATATTGAATGTTACTGGTACAGGTTTTTGGCCAACTTTTCCTATCTATTTCGTAGCCCTCATAGGTTTATTGAGTAACTTTTTTATTGGTCCATTAAGGCTGATCCAAGAACCGATGGAGCGGGGAGAAATTGAAGAAGTAGAGCAAATCTTAAGCAGTATTTGGTATCCGAATCTTCTTTATAAGCCCATCCGTTCTACCTATTACACAATCAAAGGTAATCTGGCGATGATGAAGCAGGATTTTGATACGGCCGAAAAACATTTGAAAAAAAGTTCAGATTTAGGTGCACCTATGCCCGAAGCAGAAGGAGCTAATAAATTGCAATTAGGAATGATGGCCATGCAACGTGGCGATTTGAAACAAGGCGAAAGCTATATCCGTGCTGCTATTCGTGCAGGTATTCCGGATAAAGAAAGTGAAGCGGTAGCTTATATCAGCATGTGCCAGATCTTTATGAATAAGCGTGAGTTTAGAGCAGCAAAAGACTTCTTCCGTAAAGCAAAAGCATTGAAACCAACTACAAAGCAAGTGGTTGATCAAATTAAAGAAGTAGAGAAATATATTTCTCGCATGCCAGGCTAATGATTCAATTAAAACATATTAATACAGAAAGTGCCGAACTCGAAACAGTTCGGCATTTGTTTAAAGCCTATGCTTCAGAGCTCAATGTAGACTTATGTTTTCAAGGATTTGAAGCGGAGTTGAAAGACCCGCTCAAAAAATATGGTATGCCAACTGGCAGTTTATGGTTGGCTTACTATAATGGTGAACCGGCCGGTACCATTGCTTTACAAGCATTGAAAGAAGAAGGTGTTTGTGAGATGAAGCGATTGTATGTTATTCCTGAATGTAGAAAAGCTGGCATTGGGGAACTATTGGTTGATGAACTACTGAAAAACGCTATTCAATTAGGTTATACAACCATGAAACTTGATACACTCGATAGGCTACAACCCGCTATAAAACTGTATTTGCGAAAGGGATTTGTAATTACCACAGCCTACTATATGAATCCATTACCAAGTGTGGTATACATGGAAAAAAAATTAAGCCCACTAGCTTAATTGCTAATGAGCCTAACTCTTTTTAAAATATGTTTATCTAATCTGTCCTCTTACAATACCAGAAGGTCTGTTGGTTGAGTGAACATTTACATATAAAGCATCGGTTCTAATAGATGTTAATATAGCAGCAGAAGGCATAAACATTTTCGATACGCCAAAATCAGCAGCACTAGCACATAATTCTAAAATTACTGCCCCATTTACCCCAGCAGCCCCAGCATGAATATGCGCCGCAGTTAAAGCATCACCAGATTCCACATTTGTTACTGTAACCCTACTATATAATTTGCCGTTTGAAGTAATTCTTAATAAAGCAGTACCAGTAGCCGTAGTAGTTACAGCAGGCACTTCATTACTTCCAGATAGAGAAACACCCGAAGCAAAAGTTACTTGGTTAAATACTTGTCCGCGTACAATACCAGATGGTGCTTGGGTTGAATGAAAGTTTAGATAAATATCTGCAGTGCCAGTTACAAGTGTATCTATAAATGTACTTCTTACATTGTTAAGCGTTGCTTTTAAAGTGCTGCCAGTAATAGTAGGCATTAAGTCAACTACTACTCCTCCATTAGTTACAGGATCTCCTACATGAAAATGACCAGCAGTAATATTATCAGTTGCTGCTAATCCTGTAAGTGTAACATCAACAGTTATTGAGTTGTTGCTAAATACTTTAATGGTTGCCATACCAGTTTCGTTTCTTCCTGCTGGCTGTGGATTTTCATTAGAAGCGGCAAGGTTTACCATAATTTCTTTTACAACAGTTGGGGCAGGTGCTTGATTATCTTTTTTGCAAGAAATCGCAAATACAGAAACTGCTAGCAAACAGTTTACAATAAACAAGTTTTTCATAATAAGTTTAATTTAGTTGATAATTGTTATTGGAAATACATACGATTTTTTATTCATTGCGGTTTGCCAAAACCACATGAGATGTTGAATTTTCATTAAAATTTACCTTATTTATTATTTTGAATATAAAGTATGTAGCTTTATTAAGTGAGAAGAGGCCTTATTTTATTAGTGCTAATACTATTCACAGCTTCTACGCTGTTGATGCCTTATGCCAATTACGACGACACGCAATCGCTCGCAAAAGTGTATCACAACTGTTTATCGGAAGATCCAGACATGGATTTTGCTGAATTCATTGCCGAGAAATTATTTGTTTCAATACCGGAAGAAGATGAAGAGATTCCTACAGAACAAAAAAAATCTTCCATGCCCCTCTCTGTGCAAATTCAGCATGGTGTA
>JBDKJW010000204.1:0-4860 GCA_039796395.1 Bacteroidota bacterium | reverse complement strand
CGTTGGCTGCAATTAATTAAAATGGATTCACAAAAAGAAATTCGCGAAAAAATATTAGAAGACCTCGATAAAAAAGATCGACTGACTAAACATATTTTTGGGACTAATGGATTCTTTACGCAAACATCAGAATTAAATAACTCAAAGACAATTTCAACATCTTCAGAATTTAAAATTTTCAAACCAAGTAAACCATTTATTCTTTTAGGAGTACTCATTCTAATTATTGCTTGGATATCGATTTTTTACTTTATTGCGACACAATCTAATATAAATCAAGTTGGACTTGGTGTTAGTATGTTTGCTTTATTAATTCTTACACTTAATGTTTTATGGCAATTATTCTACGATCCTTTATTGACATTTACAATCAGAATTGACCACTTAGGTATTGGAACAGAAGATCAATTCTTTCTATGGAGCCAAATCACAGATACTTCAATTCTACAAATACCACTAGGAAAAGGCTATAACGAATATTTAATTATTATATTAGTGGACGACAATTACTGGGATCCCTGTTATTCGAAAAAAGATATCTAAATGGATAGAATATTTTAAGCCAAATAAAAACTAAAATTGCAGCCAACAATGCGTTTATGCAATAAGGGCAACTCAGTTTTACAACATAATTTGTGATTCTATGATAATCTGTTTGTTTAACTTCAAAATTCTCGCTAATTTACTCTAGCAACATGCGTGTAAACTAAAGTAGTAATGCTATTCCCTTACTGCACAAACGCGCGTACGTTGGCAGCAATGTGCAAAAACAATAAATTCAAATAACCATGCAGTCTGACGATAAATTTAAAGAGAAAATTGAGTTTGAAAACGCTCTAAAACTCAGGCTATTTGAAATTGACCTTTTTTGGAAACGCAGTTGGTTTTTTGGAGCTCTCTTGATAGCATTAGTTGGTGCATTTTATAAACTTAAGACCATAGAAAATCCTCTCTTCCCGCCCGTTACTGTGGCCTTTGTGTTATTCATAACCACTCTATTGCAATGCTTAATGAATAGAGGCAGTAAATTTTGGCAAGAACGTTGGGAGTATATGACAATGAATAGAGAAGGTTCTCTTGAGATTGAATTAACCAAGCTAAAAAAGTATCAAGACCCTGATAAAGGTGAGTGGTACTACATTAATGGTTCTATTCTGGCTAAAGGGGAAAATATTTTCACACGCTCCCGTCGTTTTTCAGTTTCGAAACTCACATTTCTTGTCTGGGATTTGGTTTTCATTTGTACGATGTTAAATTGGATTAACGAAGGCTATTCACTTTTTTCATCTAACCCGGATTGGACGTTTACAATCAAGATTTCAGTATTTTATTCACTGCTCATTGGTTATGTAATAGTATTTTGGACGAAAGGAAAGGTCTACGAAGGTTTTAAAAAAGAACAATTTGATGGTGTAGACTTGGATCAGCTATGCGAAAATTATGCTGACAATAAGGTAGTCTGACAACACTGCTGCCAACATCAGTTTTGCAAAAGTTGGGCTTTTGAATAAAGATGTATTAACCCCCTAAAGGACTGGATATAAAATTAGGAATGATTTTGTAATCTTTAACTTTAGGAAATATGTCAAGAGTAAATCGCAAGTTTAGCCCATCACTTGCGCTGTTTGGAAAAAAAAGTAGTACCCAGAACGCTTATCCCTAAATATCCCCCCACTATATAAGGCGTAGCAGCAAATAATTTTCCCGCACCAAACCAATCGCCCGTTTGAAATAAGCATGTAAAGCCAATAGCAGCTTTTACCAATTCCCAAACCCAGGCTTGTTTGTTTCGATCCATGAGTTCGGTAAGGGCATACACATATATAAAAATAAAAGCGCCATAGTAAAAGATACCGGGATTACCAACCGTAGCAATATTACCAAATAGATAACTGATAAAAGCTAATAAAACCAACATCTGTATCCAAACCCAAGCACTAAAGGCAGTAGTAGTGGGGGTATCAAATTTTTGATATTGATAAGGGTCTTCAATTTTATATACTGGAAATTTTTCGGCAACATCTGCTGGTCGCCAACCAGTTGGCTTAAACCAAATGGTAAATTTATCGCGCCAATTTTTCGCATGCCATGCATCTTTTATCATCAACCCCATATGCATAAAATTGATCTTAATCGGGTTCCATGTTTGTACTGGTCGCGTAATACCATATACTGGTTTCACCGTTGCTAACTCTTCTTGATAAGTGCCAAACCATTTATCCCAGAAAATAAAAATCTGTCCATAATTCTTATCCAAATACTCTGGGTTCAATGCATGATGCACTCGATGATGGGAGGGGGTTACAATAATTTTTTCTAACCATCCCATTTTATCAATATGTTGGGTATGGTACCAAAATTGTGCAAATAAATGGAGTGGCGCCACAACAGCAATAACTTGGGTAGGAACACCTAAAATTGCAGCGGGTAATAAAAATATCGTAAAAACTTTTACGATAGTGGAAATGCTTTGCCTAAGTGCGCATGCCAAATTAAAGTCTTCACTGCTATGATGAATAATATGGCTATTCCAAAAGAAATTAATTTCATGATCTATTCTGTGTACTAAATAACCGGTAAGATCTAGCGCAAAAAAAGCAATGATATAAACAGCTATCGAAGATTGCACGGTATAAACAGCCCAATGATCTACCATCCAATCATAACTTAATACGGCAATACTTAAACCTAATACGTCTTTAGTAACATTAGTTATGCCTGAGCTAAGGCTCGATATCATATCCATTGTACGAACCGTATCATTGCCTTTGCGGATGCCCCACCATTTCTCGAATAAAACGAGTAGTAGAAAAATGGGCATGGCAATCAGTAGAATTTTTCCGTAAGCTTCCATAGTAAAATTTGCTGTATAAAGGTAGGATTAGTTTACTTTGCCACAAATTTGAAACATGCAGGTAACCATTGCGGGGGGTGGTATTATTGGTTTAAGCAGTGCTTGGTATTTGAGTGAGCAGGGGTACAAAGTACGTATAATTGACCAAACCGATATGCGTAATAACTGCTCTTATGGTAATGCGGGCTATGTTTGTCCAAGCCATTTTGTGCCCCTTGCTACACCCGGCATTGTGAAACAAGGATTGAAGTGGATGTGGAATTCAAAAAGTCCGTTTTATGTACAACCCCGTCTCGATATTCATCTCATAAGATGGGGCCTGCAGTTTATGAAAATTGCTACACCTGAACATGTAGAACGTTCGGCTGTACCATTGAGAGATATTGCCATTTTAAGTAAGAAAATGGTTGAAGAGTGGACGCGCCTCCCCCAGTTTGCCTTTGCCTATGAACATAAAGGCTTATTAGAAGTATTTCAAACAGATGCTGGTGCTGAAAAGGGGCTTCATTTATATGAGAAAGCACAGGAGCTTGGCTTACATGATACGGAGTTGTTGAACTATGAGCAATTGCAAGCATTAGAGCCGCAAACAAAATTAAATGCACGTGGGGCTGTATTCTTTAAATGCGATGCACATGTTTACCCTAATAAATTAATGGCGCAATTAATTGCAGCACTAGAAGCCAAAGGTGTGGAGATGGTGAGGGAAGAAAAAATTATTGGATTTGAAACCAAAGGCAAGCAAATAGTGAAGGTAAAAACCGATAAGCAGGTTTATGATACCGATGCCTTTGTATTAGCATCAGGCTCTTGGAGTAGAGAAATGGCGGCAAAGCTAAATATCCGTATCCCATTGATGCCGGGTAGAGGTTATTCTGTTACGCTCGAGGATTCGACTTACAAAATAAATTATCCAGCCGTATTGGTAGAAGGTAGGGCAGCATTAACACCCATGGATGGAAATAAAATTCGCTTTGGGGGTACAATGGAAATTACCAAAACAACTACGCCACCAAGAATAAATAGGGTAGAAGGTTTATTGCAAGCGGTAAAAAGATTTTACCCTGAATTTGATGTAGCTGTACCACCGATTGAAAAAGTATGGTATGGTTTTAGACCCTGTTCCGCAGATGGCTTACCATATTTAGGTAAATCGCGTAAATGGGATAATTTAGTAATGGCTACAGGTCATTCTATGTTGGGGTTGAGTTTAGGTGCAGGTACAGGTAAACTGGTTAGTGAAGTACTTGGCAATGAACCACTCTCCATGGATATTGCGCCGTTTAACCCAGATCGCTTCGATAGGTAGTTATGCCCTCTGAAATTATGTACCTTTACATACCATATGCACTGTAGTACAACTTATTTGCCCTATTCGGCAACGCATGCTTTTTCTACATTAGTAACCGACTATTTAGCGCAATCGCCTGCTATTACTGCCTTTCAGGCGCATGCTCCTTCGGTAGAAGGAATAGCTGATGCGATTAAAGCCCGTAAAAAGTATACAGTGAATAGATCGGTATTGGTTCAAGAATTAAAAAATCAATACAACGGATTAGTAATTGGTGAGAAAGTTGGCTCGAATATTGAATTATTGCTTCAAGAAAATACATTCACGGTTACCACGGCACATCAACCCAATATTTTTACAGGTCCGCTTTATTTTATTTATAAAATTTTACATGCGGTAAAACTCTGCGAAGCTTTAAGAGAAAAATTTCCGACAGAAAATTTTGTACCCATTTATTATATGGGTAGTGAAGATGCTGATTTAGATGAATTAGGATTTATACACGCGGGCGAACAACATTTGGTTTGGGAAACCAAACAGCAAGGGGCTGTTGGAAGAATGAAGGTGGATAAGGGGTTGCTGAAGATATTAAAAGCATTAGAAGGACAAATAGCCGTGCAACCATATGGCGCCGAATGGATTAGTTTATTGAGTGCTTGTTATACGGAGGGTAAAACTATACAGCAAGCAACGCTAGCATTAGTGAATACCATTT
>JBDKJW010000203.1:0-4412 GCA_039796395.1 Bacteroidota bacterium | reverse complement strand
ATTGATCCAAATACGGTGATAATCATCGCCACCGGGTGCGCCTCTAAATGCGCTCCAATTTTTTCCGCCGTCGATAGATTTCCAAGTAACCACATTGGCACTGTACACAATATCTGCATTGGTAGGATCTACTTTCACTTCTGCAAAATCGCTCCCTCTTCCCCAATACCTTCCATCATTACTTAATAAATACCAGCTCTCACCGGCATCATCACTGCGATAAATACCACCATACCTACCCGCATCTACCGTTGCGTATAAACGATTGCTATTGGTAGGCGCAATGCCAAAACCAATTCTGCCTAAACCCTGTTGTACAGTTGGTAAACCTTTGGTAAGTTTTTTCCAAGTATTACCTCCATCGGTAGATTTGAATAATCCACTTTCTGGCCCATTCCATTGTCCGTTTTCCCAAGGGCCTTGCCGGCCAGCCCACATATCGGCATAAATAATATTTGCATTATTAGGATCGAAGGAAACCTGCACGGCACCTGTGTTTTCATCTTTATATAAAACCTGCTCCCAATTTTTTCCGCCATCGATACTTCTATACACGCCTCGTTCTTTATTGGGGCCATAAGGGTGACCAAGTACAGCTACAAAAATTCTATTTTCATTATTGGGGTCGATGATGATACCACCAATTTGTTGCCCTTCGCGCAAGCCCATATTGGTCCAGGTTTTACCCGCATCGCTAGATTTATAAACGCCATCACCAATCGATAAATCGGGGCGTTGAATACCTTCGCCACAAGCTGCCCAAACTACGTTTGGATTCGATTCGCTTACTGCTACATCACCTACAGAGCCAGTAGGCATGGCATCAAAAATCGGATTCCATGTTCTACCATAATCATTACTCTTCCATACACCACCATTGTTTACGCCAATGTAAAATACATTCGGTTGAGAAGGAACGCCACAAGCCCCAACCGTTCGGCCTGCGCGGTGCGGACCAATATTCCGCCATTGCATAGCACTAAAATATTCGGCAGGGTAGGTTTGGGAGAAGAGAGGGTTAAGGTAGAAGGTTAAAGCTGTAAGGAGGAAGGAGATTTTTTGCATTCCCTAAGGTAAACAACCTTTCTTAAATTGTAAAGGCTTCAACCTGTTTAAGAAAGCTATTGGTAAACTTATGAAAGTCGATTCCATTAATAATGGCATGATCGGCAGATATATGTAAGTTTACTTTCATGGTATGATTGTTTCCGTGTTTGGTAACTAAGGTTGAGCCTACAAGCATACCCATTGTATGAAAATGGGGCGTGAAGCAGCTTACAGTATAGTTGGTAAAATGGGTACCGCTTACGGTACTAAAAAATACATTTCCGAAAAAAGATTTTCGATATGTAGGCAAAGCTATTACAACACGATATATAAGGTAACGAATACACCGAGGTAAGTACATGAATAATTGTTCATACCAATTGAGTATAGGGGCTGTTTTGGGTAATGATTGCCACTCTTTTTCTAGTTCTACAATAGCTGATTGATTGGCCGATTTAAAAATATGTTTTCTTAAATAGGCAGGAGGGCGCTGACCGGCCACTTCATACGGAAAAAAAATATCAGCATCATTAAAAATATAAAGCTGATTTGTACATGAGCGCAATGCCATGGCTCGTTTATGGATAGCCAGTGTTTGAGCATAACAGTATAAAAAAACAGTACTGGTTGATAGGTGCTGGCCAGTAGTTTTTTTAAAAGCAGTTATTTTTTTTCTTAAATCAGTAATATCAACTTCAATGATTGCATTCATTTTCCCCGACTTACGGGAGAGGTACATGGCATCGGCAACCAGTTGTTGTTCGATAGTATAGGGTTCTTTTGTAAATGTTGTATTGGCCATTGTATGTATAATAGTATCTAAACGCTTTTACATAAGCGCAATAACGAAAACTAAATAAAAATTTTTTAATAAGTTCGTTTTTTTAAAAGGGAAGATACTTGGATTGATTAGCATACTCTCTTTAAAATAAATCTGTTTATTGTTTATGCGTATACAACATTCATTATTGTGCATTGGTTTAAGTATTGCTTGTCTAAGTTATTGTAGTGCACAACAAATTATACGCACAGATGTGTTGGTAATTGGTGGAGGGGCGAGTGGGGTATCTGCAGGTTTGCAAAGCGCGCGCTTAGGGGCCAAAACTATTATTGTAGAATCAACACCATGGTTAGGGGGTATGATTACCTCGGCTGGTGTTGCTGCTTTTGATGGGAATCATTATTTACCATCAGGTATATGGGCCGAGTTTAGAGAAAATTTGTATAAAGTTTATGGCGGTCCTGCAAAAGTGGCTACCGGTTGGGTAAGTATGACATTATTTGAACCTCATGTAGGGGATAGCATTTTTAAAGCAATGGCCGCGCGTGAAAAAAAATTGACTGTTTTATTCAAACATCGTTTTGTAAAAATCATCGTAGAAAAAAATCGGGTCGTTGGTGCCGTGCTCGCCACTGCGGAAAATACAACAATTACCATTTTCGCAAAACAAACAATCGACGCTACTGAATTAGGGGATGCTATAGCTAAAGCAAGTGTAGCGTATGATCTGGGCATGGAAGCGCGAAGTATTACGGGTGAAAATATGGGTATTGAAGAATCGAATGATATCATTCAAGATATAACCTACACGGCTATTTTAAAAGATTATGGCATTGGGAAAGACTGTACGATTACAAAACCCGCCAATTATGATCCGCGTGAATTCGATGGCGCTTGTACCGATTATTATTTTGATAAAAAAAGACAAAAACCAACTGTAGATGCCAAAAAAATGCTCGATTATGGTCGTTTACCCAATCATAAATTCATGCTCAATTGGCCCGGGTATGGAAATGATATTTATTTGAATATTGTTGAACTTACCGATGAGCAACGCGAAAAAGAATTAGTGAAAGCAAAAGAACAAACGTATCGATTCATCTATTTTATTCAGCAACAATTAGGATTCAAACATATTGGTATTGCAAATGATGAGTACCCAACTGCCGATCGATTACCATTGATCCCCTATCATCGTGAATCAAGAAGAATAAAAGGCGTAGTAAGATTTACAATGAATAGTATTGCCAATCCATTTGAAGGAGATCCCTTGTATAGAACGGGTGTTTCTGTAGGTGATTATCCAGTAGACCATCATCATAGAAAGAATCCGGCAGCACCTCAGCATTTACATTTTTTTCCTGTTCCGTCATTTAATGTTCCATTAGGCACGCTAATTCCACAATCTGTAGAAGGCATCATTGCTGCTGAAAAATGTATTAGCGTATCTAACTTGGTAAATGGAACTACCCGGTTACAGCCATCTGTATTATTAATCGGACAAGCAGCGGGAACCCTTGCTGCACTTAGTGTACAAGCTAACACAACAGCACGTAATATACCCGTAAGAAAAGTACAAACTGCTTTATTGAATAGCAAAGCCTATATCATGCCATATATAGATGTGCCAGTTACACACAAAGCATTTGCGCAAGTACAGCGAATTGGAGCAACGGGCATTTTGCGTGGTACAGGTGTTCCCAAAAACTGGGCTAATCAAACTTGGTTCTATCCCGATTCATTAGTTAGTAATACGGCACTTAAAAAAGATATGGCTGCATTCATTGACACAAAAAATATAAAAGAAGCAGGATACCTTTCTCAGGGAGAAACAATTGAATTGCTACACCTATTTGCAAGCACCCCAAAAATTGAAACTATTTGGAAAGCTTGGGGCTGGCATGAAATGGAGTTGAGCAAACCAATTACGCGGTTACAACTGACCGTGTTAATTGATGCAACGATGCATCCTTTTGAAACAAAGCCAGTAAACCATAAAGGCTTTTTTGTTCAACTGCACAAATAAGTTAAATCAGTGTTTTCTAAGATATAGGTTGCCATAAGTAGAATTAAGTTTGTATATGGGGCCTTTACCAGTAGCAGCAGTAATAGAAGTGTAAAAATCCTTTTCTGTTTTTTCGGTAAGATTCAATTGCAGATTGGTGTATATCTGTCCGTATTTAGTAGTAGCAGTTACAGAACCTACTTGTGGTTCATGAATACTAGCATCAATACCGCCATAGGTAGCATTTACACTAATAGGGCCATTAAATTCTTTCAATTCTACCAAACCATAAGTGGCTTTTACGGTAGTAAGAAAATTGGCAGGCACTTTAATGTCGATTGTAATTTCAATATCTACATTACTACCCCAATAATTCAAATCGCCCCTTCCATTTTTCTGCATATACTCATTCCAAGCTTCTTTTGATTTAAATGTAATTTTATCCTTACTATTTTTTTGTTGTACAGTATACACGCGTGGTAGTTTATCGTAATCCTTTATTTTGCTGCTAACAGTGAGCACACCGTTTTCATTTTTTTCTTCTATTATAAAAGCCTCATTATTATCGCCACCATTAAT
>JBDKJW010000202.1:0-8291 GCA_039796395.1 Bacteroidota bacterium | reverse complement strand
TATGGGTAATAACAAGGTAACTAATTATGTTATCAATGTACAACAAAAGCAATAAAAACAACTAGAAATTCAATTGGGCCTGAATTCTCAATAAGTTACAGCGCTGTAAATTATCTTGTAAAATATAATCTTCATAGCACTTTTTAGAGATGGTATGTTTTTTTGATAATCTTACTATAATCTTTCTAACCGCCCTTTCCGTTTCACGATATTCTTATAATCCCATTGTATTTTTTCTGATTTTTTGAGCCAACGTTTGAGCTCAGTTGTATGTATGGCTAATACGCTGGTATAGAACACTGATGCGTCTTTAAATTTCCCGCCCAGTATATTTAAGTTTTCTTCTTCAAAATCAGCTCCACTCCAAAACATTAGTCTTATTCCTTTTTTCTGTTTGCTATACCCAACAATAGGGTTTCCATCCAAAAACCAAACAGGATGAGCGTGCCAAATTTTATTTTCTGCCTTTGGCAGCGTATCTGAAATTAGCGTAGATAGCATATCACAGATCTCTTTATCATTTTCAGATTGATTGTTATTGTAAGCTTGTATAGAAGGGTGCATAGGAGAACTGTGTGGGCAAAAAATCAGCATAAATATACACAATAACAAATCTCACCCAAAACAATGGGCGTTGAAAATTTGAAAGGCATTTTTTTCGTCATCTGTAATTCTTATATTTTATTTTTTACCCACTGATTAATTTTTGTTTCTAAAATAGTAAGCGGTAAGCAACCTTCTTGTAAAACCTCATCGTGAAACTCTTTAATAGTAAATTTATTCCCCAGTTTTTTCTCCACTCGCTCACGCAACTCAATAATTTTTAATTCCCCAACTTTATAACTTACTGCTTGTCCTGGAGTAACCATATATCGTTCTATCCGCTGTTCAGCTTCAATGGCAGATACAGGTTGATTTTCTAATACATATGCAATAGCTTTTTCACGACTCCATCCTTTAGCATGAATGCCCGCATCAACCACCAATCTTACAGCCCTTTCAATTTCACCATTTAGTCGACCCAAATATTGATATGGGTCTGTATACATTCCCAATTCCTTACCCAAACTTTCGGCGTATAATGCCCAGCCTTCACCAAAGGCACTCGTCCAATATACTTTTCTAAACTCTGGAAGCGTTGCCTCTTGTTGAATGGCGGCTTGGTAATGATGACCTGGAATGGCTTCGTGAATAAATAAATCTTCCATGGCAAAATAATTGTATTCCGAAGGGTTGTGAATTACCTCATAAAAAATACCTGGTCGTTTTCCATCTCTTGATGGGAGCATATATTGAGCATTAGCCCCCATTGCTCGAAATTTTTCTGTAGCTCTTACTTCAAATTTTGCTTTGGGCGTAATATTAAAAAGACGGTTTAATTGGGGCGACATTTGATCAAGAAAACTTCTAAACCTATCTAATACTTCTTCTTCGGTTTTAAAGGGAAAAAATCTGGGATTGGTTTTTACATAGTCAAAAAAAGATGACAGATTGCCCTGAAAGCCAACTTGTATTTTTATAGAATCCATCGCTTTGCGAATACGAGCAACTTCGCTTAGTCCTAGCGCATAAACTTGTTCGGCAGTTATATTGGTTGTTGTATAGTATTTTAGCCATAATTCATACTCTTTTTTACCATTATAATTATCTAGCAGCCCTGATGTTTTTCTTGCATTTGGAATATAAATGGTAACAATAAAATCATGCAATTTTTTATACGCTGGTTTAATAATAGTTTCAATAGCAGCGGTATATTCTTGTTTTAATTGTAGCGCTTCAGTGCTATCTAAATTAGTTGGCAATTTTAATAAGGGTTTATAAAAAATATTTTCCGTAGCAGCGTTTTCAAATAGCGGTTTTAATTGAGCCGGTACTTTTTCCATGGCAGCTCTTGGGTTGGTATTATTTTGTGCAATCCCTTTTTTCATATTAGCGATGGCTTGGTTTACCCATACTTGGAAACCTTTCATGCGGCTAATAAAATTTAGGTAATCTTGTTTTGTATTGAAAGGGATAAAACCTGCTCCAGATCCCAATGTTGCAAAATGTGTTGAGAAACTAAAAACGAATTGGTCAACGGGTCTGTACAATCCTAGCGAATTATGTAGATGTTCATTTTCTGATTTCAGTTTGTAAGTAAGTACGTCAATACTTAATAACTGAGATGGTGATAACCACGTTTTATTTAATGTGGCTAATTGGCGGAGATATTTTTGATTTAAGGCCTTAGCTTTATTTATGTATGCCTCGCCAATGGTAATTTCAATTTCGTGGTTATAATTATGAATACCTGCTTCTGTAGCTTTTAAAGGGTTCAAAGCATAGTACTCTTTTGAATACTGTTCGAGTAATAATTCAAGCTGCAATGGGGATTTGGGTGTAAACGATGATTGAGAAAAACTGCTAAGTAAAATTAGGCTTGTAATGAGTATTAGGTTTTTCATATTTTTTTGATTTTAAATGCCAACACATATTTTGGTGTTGTACATAATGGTTGGTTTACTCAATAAAGGTTCATAAAATTCTTTGTTCTATCAAAATATCAAGCAGGTATTTCAAACAACTGAAAACAATTTATACTATCTCTATTGTTTTTAGGTAGTTTTCAAAGTTATCGTATTTGTCATGGGTTGCAAGATAAAGTGACCAATGCTCGATAAATGCACTCATTGTAAAACTATAATGACAAACCCATAATAAAAGCTACCTAAGGCCTTAGGTAGCCATGTGTAGCCATTCACCGGTTCAAAGATTTGAAATTAATTTTGTCGAAATCAAATTCAATTTGCTTATCGGTCTTGCAATAGTTTACAATAGTTGGAAATAGGTATGCCTTATTTGCATCTACCATTAGAAGCTGATAGCCTTCTTTGCTATATTTAGTTTGCCCAAAAGTAAAAACTGCAATTCCTCTTGCTTTGTCAATTATATTAATTTGTACTTTTTTTCCTTCCCAATGATTATTTCTATAAATAACCAGCTTTGTGGATGAAAGCAAAACTACTTGATTTAGTCTACTTGGTTCTGGTCCCTCCATACTAAAATCTAGAGTCGTGCTGTCGGTTATCTTAAACTTAATATGATTGCCAAAATCAGATGGATAGTATAAATAGTATTTACCTTGCCATTTGTGTAATGCGATCCAGTTCTTTGGGAAATCTTTTGTAGCGAAACTCATTTTTTTCTTTAACGGCTTGAGTCGTTGCAGTTCATCAAAGTAAGTTGCACTATCATAGTTATCAAATTCGAAATTTGTTAATATATCTCTAACGCTACGAGTAGTGTCAATGTAGATAGCATGGTAAAATGGATAAGGTATGTCTGCTAATTTCCTTTGAATAAAAATAGTGTCTTGCTGTTCAGCAAACAATGGTAAAGAGAGTATTAGATTAAAAAAGAAAATTTGAAATTTCATTCTGTTAAAATGATTACACAAAACGTACACGCGTTTGTGCAGTAAGGGAATAGTATTACTGTTTTAGTTTGCACGCATGTTGCTAGAGTAAATTTGGGAAGTTTTTGAAGTTAAACAAACAGGTTATCATAGAATACAAATTATGTTGTAAAAAATTGATGCCCTTATTGCGTAAACGCATTGTTGGCTGCAGGTTTATTTTAACAGCCGCATTCACCATAAAACGTTCTAGTAATAGTTTTTCCAGACTTTTTGTGAGTTAACTTAATTGTACCAGTTTTTGTCCAAGCTTCATCGCCACTTTGTTTTCCGTCTTTTACTTGGATTGTCAATTCGTATAACTCATTAAAAGCTTTTGAAATACTTGTCACTTTGTTTATTTGTTTGAATTCACCTTGCTTAAATTTCGTAAGGGTACCATTAATTTTTAAAAATGTTATCTCCGCATAGTCATTCATAAAAATGTACTGATGCTTCTTAAATTCTTTTGAATCATTTGAAAAATAACATGAGCAACCATCAATTTCAGGTGGGAAGGTTGAAAATGTGTCTATAATTATTTCGATTTCTGAGGTTGTCGGGTTAGTGATACTTTTAGTTTGGCTAATAATTTGTCTAGGCTTTGGGTTATTATTTTTGTCTATTTTTTGATTGCTAGCTTCATTGCAAGAAGCTATAAAAAATATCAATAAAGCACAGAATTTATTTACTTGTAAATGTTTTTTTCGAGGTATCATTTTAAGAGACTTGTCACTTTGTAGATTTTGTAATTATGCTTATTAAAACTTGCAGGCAACACTTAAATATACACAACTGCTGTTAAACAAGAAAATATTGAAAGCTTGATAATCAAGAGAATCATATTCGCGTTTTTTTGGGTTGATGATGTGTCCTCTACCCCAAAAAGCGCGGCAAAAAGCGCGGAACGGAAAAGAGGTTGATTTATAGGTCTAAGTGATCGAGTGGGTTCTCTATTCTACATAACTCTTTCCTGCTTACATGGGTATATCGCATGGTAGTACTTAAACTATTATGACCCAACAATTTCACTTACTCTTAAACCTGCCGAATAACCCGCCATAATCATAACCTTGTGCTTTATGTTTTTTATCTCCCCAATAATATCCATCACTTGCTCCTTACCCAAACTATTCACACTTCTATTTCCTAATAATCTCAATAGTTGATGAAACTCATTCATGTAATTTTTAATGGTGGCGGGGCTATATGCCTTTAACAACAACATATTCTTAAATGCAGTTAACGCCAATAAATTTTCTGCACCAAGCCAATACATTCCTTGCCCATATGCAAAAAAGGTCGTAACAAAATTTTCTTCATGGAAGAAAACTAGAAAGAATGTACAAGAAAAAATAGCGTATTAAACGCATTGAAGCAAGTTAAACATTTACAGGAGCTACGCTATGCACGGCAGCACTTATTTCCTTAATTAAGGTTATATCCTTTTCAATAGCATTACCTACTACAATTACATCGGCACCAGCCTTACAGTTCAAATATGCTTTTTCTGCGACAGTAATACCTCCGCCAACAATTAATGGGATGTATATCGACTTGGCTACATGTGCAATCATTTGTTCAGTAATGGGTCGCTTAGCGCCACTACCGGCATCCATATAAATCAATTTCATGCCCAACATTTCTCCGGCCATGGCCGTGCACATGGCTATCTCATTCTTATCCGAAGGAATAGGTGTTGCATTCGAAATATAACTAACAGTAGTAGGTGCACCACCATCTATCACCATATACCCAGTTGGCATAATCTCTAAACCACTTTTCTTTACAAATGGGGCACTAATTACGTGCTGACCTATTAATAATTCTGGATTTCTGCCCGATATCAAGGATAAATACAATAAGGCATCGGCATATTTACTTACTTGAGATGGCGATCCTGGAAATAGGATCACGGGAATAGTACAACTACGCTTGATCTGCTGAATGCATTCATCTAAATGGCTGGATATCACCAAACTTCCACCCACAAAAAAATAGTCTACACCTGCTTCTACCCCTAATTGCACCAATTGGCTAATACTCGTGGCATCTACCTTATCGGGGTCTATCAGCACAGCAAAAGATTTCTTACCTAATTGCTTCTTCTCTGTAAATTGATGATATATATTTCGCTTCATGCAGTGCCCATTGGTACTCTTGCAAAAATGCATAAATATTTCCGTTTTAAGCATTTTCATCATATGTTTTACATGTATCCACTTCAAAAAGAGTTTTGTTTAAGATTTGGGGCCAAAATATTGAACCGATAAAACGCACTAAAGCTTCTTTTAATCTTATCTACACCTGTGTATAAACGGCCAAATCCAACAGGGATTTGAGGTGGCAAATTATCCACTTGTATTTTCCACAAGCTGTGAATATTTGAGGTGAGGAATTTTCAAAAGGGAAAGATATTTTCGTCAACCAACCTTACCAAACCCGGGGGATTCATTTAAACGTCTAAAAACCGAAACTGCTATATGCCAACCGCACGCTCCACAAAGAAAGGCCTTCCCTTCAGCCGCCGCTTCACCAAAGATGGTGTTAGTCCTTATGATATGTTTGAATACGATTACCGCGATAGCGTAATTAAAAACCCTACCGGGGAAAAAGTATTCGAAATGAATAATGTGGAGGTTCCTAAACAATGGAGCCAAATTGCGACCGATATATTAGCACAAAAATATTTTCGTAAAGCTGGTGTTCCACAACCCGATGGATCATTAGGTAGAGAAACAAGTGTGAAGCAGGTTGCACATCGTATGGCACATTGTTGGCGTGTATGGGGCGAGCGATATGGTTATTTTGCAACTGAAAATGATGCGCAGGTATTTTACGAAGAATTGGTATATAGTATTCTTAACCAAGCTTGTGTACCTAACTCTCCACAATGGTTTAATACGGGCTTGCACGAAGTATATGGTATTACAGGTAAACCACAAGGGCACTATTATGTTGATCCGGTTGATAGCGTGCTGAAAAAATCTGCTAATGCATATGAACGCCCTCAGCCTCATGCTTGCTTTATCTTAAGCGTGAGCGATGACCTCGTAAATGAAGGTGGTATTATGGATTTATGGACGCGTGAAGCCCGTATCTTCAAATACGGATCTGGTGTGGGTACTAACTTCTCTCAAATTCGGGGTAGTGGGGAAAAACTAAGCGGTGGAGGTACTTCTAGCGGATTGATGAGTTTCCTAAAAATAGGCGACCGCGCAGCGGGCGCCATAAAAAGCGGTGGTACAACACGTCGCGCAGCTAAAATGGTTTGCTTGGATCTCGATCACCCCGAAATCATGGATTTCATCAACTGGAAAGTTGAAGAAGAGAAAAAAGTGGCTGCACTTGTGTCTGCGGGTTATGATAACAGTTATGAAGGAGAGGCCTATGCAACTGTATCCGGACAAAACTCCAACAACTCGGTTCGTATCCCTAATGAATTCTTTAAAGTATTAGCCGATGACGGCGATTGGGAACTAAAAGCACGTACCGATGGTCGTGTAATGAAAAAAATCCCTGCGCGCGAAGTATGGGATAAAGTAGCCTATGCTGCATGGCGTTGTGCTGATCCTGGTACACAATACGATACCACTATCAATGAATGGCATACTTGCCCCAAAGGCGGTCGTATCAACGCTTCTAACCCTTGCTCTGAATACATGTTCCTCGATAATACAGCATGTAACCTAGCATCAGTAAACTTGCGCAAATTCCATAACGACGATACCAATGTTTTTGATGTAGAAGGATTTGAGTATACCACTCGTTTATGGACAACCGTGCTCGAAATCTCTGTGCTAATGGCGCAGTTCCCCGCTAAAGAAGTAGCACAATTATCATACGATTATAGAACATTAGGTCTTGGTTTTGCGAACCTCGGCTCTGTACTCATGGTAAGCGGTATTCCTTATGATAGCGAAGAAGCACGCGGTATTGCAGGCGCTATATCAGCTATCATGACGGGGATTTCTTACAAAACCTCAGCCGAGATGGCTGCCTTCCTCGGCACTTTCGATAAGTACGAAGAAAATAAGGAAGATATGTTACGTGTAATGCGTAACCATCGCGCAGCAGCTTATGATGCTACAGATGCTTATGTGGGTATTGAAATTAAACCACAAGGTATTAAGGCGAAGTATTGTCCTGATTATCTACTCAAAGCAGCTACTCGCGCATGGGATGATGCAGTTCAATTAGGTGAGAAATATGGCTATCGCAATGCACAAACAACAGTAATAGCACCAACAGGTACAATTGGTTTAGTAATGGATTGTGATACTACAGGTGTTGAACCAGATTTTGCTTTAGTGAAATTTAAAAAACTAAGTGGTGGTGGATACTTCAAAATCATTAACCAATCTGTTCCTCAAGCATTAAAGAATTTAGGCTACAACGAAACCGAAGCCGCTGCTATTGAAAAATATGCAGTAGGTGCCGCTAGCTTCGAAGGCGCTCCATTCATTAACCCTGAAACATTAGCTGCAAAAGGATTTACAACAGAAGAAATCAATAAACTAAATGGTGCAGCTCGCTCTGCATTTGAAATTGGGTTTATTTTTAACCGCTTTACATTGGGTGAAGAATGCTTACAGCGTTTAGGTTTTAGCGAAGCACAATACAGCGATTGGAGTTTCAACTTACTAGAAGCAATTGGCTTTACAGAAGATGAAATTG
Organism: Bacteroidota bacterium; assembly: GCA_039796395.1. Classification (GTDB taxonomy): domain Bacteria; phylum Bacteroidota; class Bacteroidia; order Chitinophagales; family Chitinophagaceae; genus Sediminibacterium. The sequence goes on along the minus strand of JBDKJW010000202.1, from coordinate 181 downwards.
ATGCAGCAAATGATTATGTATGTGGAACGATGACGATCGAAGGCGCGCCTTACTTAAAAGACGAACACCTTACTGTATTCGATTGTGCGAATAAGTGTGGTAAGAAAGGAGAGCGCTATATACATGCTTACGGCCATATTCGTATGATGGGTGCTTGCCAGCCTTTCCTGAGTGGCGCAAT
>JBDKJW010000201.1:0-4444 GCA_039796395.1 Bacteroidota bacterium | reverse complement strand
TGGACGGTAAGAACACGTGATGGTAAACCAGCTGTACACTTTGAACATGATGTTTGTGTGAAAAGAAACAAGGCATTGATACTTTCTGATTATAGTATTATTGAAGCTGAGGAAAAGAAGAATGCTAATTTGAATACAAGTTATTATTAGGGGGGAAGGTGAAAGGGAATAGGTAATAGGGGATAGGTGTAGGGACAGAGGATAAAAGTATAGTTCTACTTTGACATGAACTACTATGACAAGTAATAAAAAGTTAATAGTAATCGGCTGTGGTGCAGCGGGTTTTTTTTGTGCAGTGAATGCGGCGCGATTAAATAGATCGTTACAAGTTATTATTTTAGAAAAAACCGATAAACTACTAGCGAAAGTAAAAGTGAGTGGTGGCGGGCGTTGTAATACCACACATGATTGTAAAGAAGTGCCTGCTTTAATTGGTAAGTATCCACGCGGTAATCATTTTCTCAAAAAAACATTTTATCAATTTGCCGTAGATCAAACGATTGAATGGTTTGAGGAACGTGGTGTTGCCTTGCACACAGAGGCCGATGGAAGAATGTTTCCTACTACAAACACATCACAAACAATTATTAATTGCTTGTTAAAAGAGGCCGATAAATACGGGGTAGAAATAAGGGTTAAGGTAGAAGCTAAAAGCATTGAGCGAAAGGATCAACAATTTTTGATTAATACAACAAATGGAGAATGCCTTTATGCTGATTTTCTTTGTATTGCAACAGGTGGATATCCAAAAGAATATATGTTTGATTGGATAAAGGCAACAGGGCATACTATCATGTCTCCTGTGCCTTCTTTATTCACTTTTAATATGCCTAATCATCCTATTACAAAATTGATGGGGGTATCTGTGCCTCATGCTATTGTAAAAGTAGCTGGATCAAAACTAAAAGAAGAGGGGCCCGTATTGATCACACATTGGGGATTAAGCGGGCCAGCCATATTGAAGCTATCTGCTTGGGGAGCGAGGGAGCTTGCTGATAAAAATTATCATTTTTCTATATTGGTTAATTGGTTGGGTACTACAACAGAGCAAGCTTTACGAGAATAGTGGAATGATTACAGATTACTGTATGCTGCACAAAAAATGAGTAGCAGAAATCCTTTCGACTTACCGAACCGTTTATGGATATATTTTTTAGAAAGCGCCAGTATTTCGGAAGCTACAAATTGGGCCGACCTTAAATCGGCACAGCAACAGCAATTAATTCAATTATTAGTAGCACATCCTTTTAACGTAAAAGGGAAAACTACTTTTAAAGAAGAATTTGTTACTTGTGGGGGCGTTAGTTTACAAGATATCGACCCGCACTCCATGATGAGTAAGAAAGCAGCAAATCTATTTTTTGCAGGCGAAGTAATGGATGTAGATGGAATAACAGGAGGCTTTAATTTCCAGAACGCATGGACAAGCGGATGGATTGTGGCGAAGACTATAGCTACCAGTTTTGAGAAACAAGGCTAAAATAACTGTTGGCCGATGCAAACCTAAAGCGGATATACTTTCTACAGATGTTATACTTTCTCTATAAATTTATCCTCTGTGTCCCAAACCATCGTGTGGAGGGAATAATAAAACCACTCTTTGAACATTTTCAGTGTTCTGTTTTTTGGCCAAAGTTCTTCATCAATATACCAATTGTTTAATTGGTCTGAAAAAATATCATCAAAGTTTTTCTTTAACCAGTTTTCCATTTGCTTAACCTCGTCATAATCGGGTAACAAAAAAACGTTTCCTTCTTTCATCAATTCATTTGGTTCGTCATTAGGGTCAATGCTTTTAAGCCAATCGAAAAACGGCTGTTTAGGTTTCAGCAACATGGCCGTCCGCTTCACATTATCAAAATATTTAGGTATTGATTCCATTGTTATCCCTGAAATATCAGGCATTTTTTTATTGAAAATACTACATTATTAATAGGTTATAACTATACTTACGGTAAATCAGGTAATTTTTACGAATAATGCATTATAAATCTGGACAACAATAAAAACTCATGCAATTATTAGTTGCGCATCCTTTTGATATAAAAGGGAAAACTACTTTTAAAGAAGAGTTTGTTACTTGTGGGGGCGTTAATGTACAAAATATAGATCCGAACACAATGATGAGTAAGAAAGCAGCAAATCCGTTTTTTGCAGGCGAAGTAATTCACACAAATTTTCCAAGAATTAGGGGGCTAATACAGTACTAAGTCCTGTCCAAAAGATTTTTCGCAAACAAATAAAAGAATGAGGAGGAATAGATTTTTCATTTTCATTAGGAGTTTAAATTTGTTATTATTTGTCTGTTAAATTTTTTCGTAGTTCCTTTCGTCTGCGATGAGTGCGAATACGTCGTGGCGAAAATAGCAAACAACTCATAAATCTACGAATCTTATCCCAAATATGTAACCTGCAGAATTTTTCACAACCGCTTGTAAAAGCCTGTATTACCGAAAATTATACAGGTTTATATGAGCTGAGTAAATGAAGCTACCTACTATGTATTCTACCTTCTACTTCGATAACGCAAATAAAAAAGGCTGCCCTTTTATGGCGGCCTCTTTCATTTTTTACCCTTAAGCTGCTTTTTTCTTAGCAGGCTCTATTTTCTTTACCGTGGCTGGTTTTGCTGTAGGCTTTGCACCTTTATTTGTCTTATAACGCATATCAGGTGTGCCATCTGCTTTTTTGGGGCCAGTTGGTTTTGCTGTTGCCTTATTTTCTTTGTATCGCATATCGGGCGTTCCATCTGCTTTTTTAGGTCCTGTTTGCGTATATGCAATAACAGTCATAGAAAGCATTACTACTAGGGCAAGAATAATCTTTTTCATTTTATTGTTTTTTGCGAATTAAATGTAAACAGATAAAATTATATTTAGGCATTAAATAATGCTTTATGAGACCTCGTAGCTTATATTTTCTAGTTGTAATGGTTATTGGTTGGCTTTCTTGTAAGGAGAAAAAGGCAGATAATAAAGAACTGATTCCCACCGTAAATGTGGTTGCCGCCGCCCAGCAAACAATCCCCTTTTTTGCAGAATATGTAGGTGAAACATTGGGTAAAGAAGATATACAAATTCAATCGCGGGTAGATGGTTGGATTACGGCTATTAATTTCAAAGAGGGGGAGCTGGTGCAAAAAGGACAATTACTATACACCATCGATGATCTTCCTATTAAAAACAAAATTGATCAGGCGGAAGCAAAGCTTACTGAAGTGATCACAGTTAAAACAAGGAATAAAGCAGAATTGGATAGAGTAGAACCATTAACCCAAATGCATGCTTTGAGTCAAAGAGAGTTGGATGCAGCAAAAGCAAATTACCAGGCTTCTTTGAGTCAGGTAGAATCGGCACAAGCAGCTTTGCGCAATGCAAAAATTGAATTAAGTTATACAAAAATTACTGCGCCTATTACAGGAATAATCGGGGTTTCAAAATTATTGGTTGGTGATTATGTAGGTCGCTTGAATACAGGAGCTCCACTCAATATAATTTCATCTGTAGATAAAATTCGGGCAAGATTTACCATTAGTGAGGATGAGTACCTAAAATTTGCAAGAAGGAAAAATAATAAAACCGATCATTTGTTGAACGACGATCTGCCAGTTCAAATGATTTTGAGTGATGGCTCGGTATATGAGTTACCGGGAACCATTAATTTAACGAATAGGCAAATTGATGCTACAACTGGTTCTTTATTGATGCAATCAATTTTTGAAAATCCTAAAGGACTCATTAAGCCCGGGCAATATGTAAAACTTCGTTTACAAACGGATCAGTTTGTTGATGCAGTATTGGTACCACAGCAAGCTATCGTTCAAATTCAAAATATTTATCAGGTTTTTGTTGTGAATGATAGTAACAAAGTAGAACCACGTGTAGTAAAAGTTGGAAAGCGTATCGGCAGTAATTGGATTGTTGCCAATGGCATTAAAGCAGGTGAAAAATTGGCTATCGTTGGGTCTGCTGCTATTCGTCCTTCTTCAACTATTAAACCAGTAGCGGTAAACTGGGATTATGTTGCTACTTCAAAACAATAATTACGCACACAAAATAATTATATGAGTGCTTTTTTTATAAAACGCCCGATCGTTGCAATGGTAATTTCCATATTCATTGTAATTATGGGCTTAATGACTTTACAAGGTATTCCTATTGCAAAGTATCCAGATATTACGCCGCCCATGGTGCAAATTGCGGCAAGTTATACTGGCGCTAATGCAGTGGATATGGAACAAACAGTAGCAACCCCTATTGAACAACAAGTGAATGGGGTTGAGAATATGCTGTACATGAAATCTGTAAACTATAATGGTACAACTTCGCTGCAAGTATCGTTCGATGTTGGAACAGATTTAGATAATGCAAATATGCTTACCCAAAATAGGGTATCGCGCGCCAATCCATTCCTGCCTCCTGAGGTAATTAATTTGGGTGTGAAT
>JBDKJW010000200.1:0-6089 GCA_039796395.1 Bacteroidota bacterium | reverse complement strand
ATGGTATAGTAATGTGGCTTAAATACGAAAGAGTAGCGAAAGCGAATTAAAAAATACCATGAACCCTATTGCACAATTAAATAAAGTTTTTGATAGCCGAATACGCTTAGGCATCATGAGTACACTCATGGTAAATGAAGATATTAGTTTCAACGATTTAAAAGAGTTAATGCAAATAACCGATGGTAATAATACGCTTTATGCAATTACAAAAGCAGGAGAGAAAGCATTTAAAGCACATTTGCAAGCATTGGAGAATATTGTTAAGCTAAATCGCTAATGCAAAACTCAAATTGAAATACCTTAGCCATGAATAAAAATAGACTAGAAGCGTTCAGTGATGGTGTTTTGGCAATTATTGTAACAATTATGGTACTGGAATTGAAGGTTCCAGAAAGTAGCGAATGGAAAGAATTGTTGCATATGTATCCAAAATTTTTAAGCTACATACTTAGTTTTTTAATGGTTTGGATTTACTGGAATAATCATCATCATTTATTTCATAGTGTACATAAGATTAATGGAGGGGTTTTATTAGCAAATGGATTTTTGTTATTCACTTTATCGCTTCTACCTTTTTCAACGGCTTGGGTAGGCGAAACTCATTTTGCTACAAATCCAATTATTTTAATCGGGGCAGTATTGTTATCGTGCGGAGGTGCTTATAGTATTTTAACTTATCAACTTATAAAAGCAAATGGAGGTAAGGAATCTACATTGGCACGTGCAATTGGTAAGGATTTTAAAGGGAATATATCCCTCGTTGGTTATTCAACCGCTATTATTATTGCTTTTTGGATACCAACTATTTCTTTTGTAATATACGCGCTTATAGCATTTATGTGGCTCATGCCCGATAAACGATTAGAGAAAATTATTTAGAGAATAAGTGGAATGCTATCTTATCTCTTTAACTTGTTGCTATAAAAATCCAATTTATGAAAAAACTTGTTCTTTTATTTTCTTTAGCATTGCCGGCTTTAAGTTTTTCCCAAAAAAAGAATCGGGTTTCTTTAGAAGCTGCCTATGGCTTACAAGGAAACTATTTTGTTGGTAGTTATACAGAGGTTAATCGCCCAGGAACACAAGCTGCTTTTTTGAATAAAAATTTTATTGGTTCAATAGGCGGCATTACACTTAAGTATAGAGCTACCAAGACAGCGTCGTGGGGATTGGGTTATTCTAGAAGTAGAAATACAAGAACAGTTGATTATTTCACTAGTATAAATGGTTTTGGGGTTTATATCAGAGATTTTGATATAACACATTTAAATCATTTTTTCGAGATATTTTACCAAAGAAAATTTTCTAAAAAACTACCTTTTCTAAAATATGAAATTGGTCTGTTTTATTTGCGTCCTCAACAGCAAGAAGTGGAAGTATCGTTTTCGGGAGCTGGATTTGAGCAAAGAAATTTTAAAAATGCTAAGTTAGAAGAAGGAGGCGCGTTTGTGGGAATTCAATTCTCGAAAATGATAGATACTAAATTTGAACTGGGTATTAAATCGCGTGTTTACTATTTGATCTCAACAAATAGTTTAGAAACAATTACATTAACACCAACATTGGCTTATCATTTCTAAGCCTCCCTCTTCCTCGCATACTCCAAAATAGCTTTGATCGATTTTTTAGACGGCGATTGTAAACGGAGTTTATCTAACTGGGTAACAGTGCGGCGTATTTGTTCTACTCTATCTGAAAGTTCTATATCTTCTTTCAAAGCCTTATTAATGGCGGCATTCAACGCTGGTGTGCAATCTTTGTATACGTACATAATCAGTTCCTCTTCTTTAAAGTGTTTCATAACAGCAGTAGTTGAAGCTACCAATAGGCACGGTGTTGAATATAAACGGAACAAGTACCTGCTTATTGTAAAGGAAATAGTAAATTACTGATTATTTCTTTTGGGTAAGTGAATCATCTACCACAAAAATATCTTCGCCATCTTTTTTCATCAAATAGCGTTCGCGGGCAAATTTCTCCACGGCTGCCGGACTATTCTGCAAATCGCCCAGCTCTTTCTTTGTTTTCTGTATCTCCTGCTGATAATAGGCTTTTTTCTGCTCTAATTTATGTAATTCAGCTCTTCTTTCTTTCTGTTGAAAAAAATCGCGTTGGTCGAAAAAAAGCATCCATACCACAAAAAAAATAAGTACGAGTACATATTTATTCAGCAGTATGGATACAAACTTCTTCATCAATTATTTATTACCAAATTTTACTTTCCCTTTCGGATAAACACCGGTACTTCCCAACATTTCTTCGATACGAATCAACTGGTTATACTTGGCCATACGATCGGTACGTGATGCCGAACCTGTTTTAATTTGTCCGCAATTCAACGCAACCGCTAAATCAGCAATGGTTGTATCTTCTGTTTCCCCACTTCTATGGCTCATAATCGTATTATAACCATTATGCTGCGCTAAACTAACGGCATTGATGGTTTCCGTAATCGTACCAATTTGGTTAACTTTTACCAATAAGCCATTACCAATACCCTTATCAATACCTTGTTGTAAACGCTCTACATTCGTAACAAATAAATCATCACCTACTAACTGGCATTTGCTACCAACTGCCTGTGTAAGCCCTTTCCAACCTGCCCAATCGTCTTCGGCCATACCATCTTCAATAGACGCAATCGGATATTGCTTTACCCATTTTTCCCAATACTTCACCAATTCATCGCTACTCATAATTTTGCCATTGCTCTTATGGAATACATATTTCTTTTTCTTCGCATCCCATAACTCACTATTGGCAGCATCCATGGCAATCACAATTTGTGAACCTGTTTTGTAACCCGCTGCTTGTATAGATTCCAACACGGTTTCAATGGCTTCTTCGTTGCTTTGAATATTTGGTGCGAAACCACCTTCATCGCCAACATTGGTGCTATATCCTTTTTTCTTCAACACGCCTTTTAGGGTATGGAAAATTTCAACACCCCAACGTAAACCTTCACTGAATGAGGGAGCGCCAATAGGCATGATCATGAATTCTTGAAAATCAATTTTGTTATCGGCATGTGCACCACCATTCAAAATATTCATCATCGGAATGGGCAATGTTTTTGCATTTGTACCACCGATATAGCGGAACAATGGTAAAGCCGCTTCTTCCGCTGCAGCTTTAGCTACGGCCATACTTACGGCTAATATTGCATTTGCGCCGAGTTTGCCTTTATTAGCCGTACCATCTAAAGCAATCATGGCTTCGTCGATGGCGGCTTGCTGACTAACATCGAAACCAACAATGGCATCGGCTATAATATCATTTACATTTTTTACTGCTTTTAATACGCCTTTACCAACATATTTTTTCTTATCGTTATCACGCAATTCAACGGCTTCATGAATACCGGTACTTGCGCCACTGGGTACAGCTGCGCGACCAAGCGCGCCATCATCTGTTAAAACATCTACTTCTACTGTTGGGTTACCGCGACTATCCAAAATTTGTCGGGCATGCACTTCAATAATGTAACTCATGGTAAGTTATTAGGTTTTATTTTAGATAAAAGTTTCGGGATACGGGTTACGAGTTACGAGAAAAAACTCGAATCCCGAAACTCGCATCTCGTAACCACTGCTCAAAGATAATTCAAAAAAACTAGCCTGCCGCAGCGGTGGTTAATTGGTGGAATACCTTCTCTAAAGACTGATTTTGCTTAAGATTAGCTAAATTATCATTGGCAACGATTGCGCCTTTATTGATGATGATTACACGCTCGCAGAGGGCTTCTACTTCGGGTAGAATATGACTCGAAAAAAGTACAGTTCTATCAATTCCTTGCTGTTTAATAAGCTGACGAATTTCAATGATTTGGTTAGGATCTAAACCACTGGTAGGCTCATCTAATATTAATAATGATGGTTCGTGCATAATGGCGGCGGCTAATCCTACTCTTTGCTTATATCCTTTAGATAATTGCCCAATTTTTTTATGCGCTTCAATGGTTAAACCAACCCGTTCAATTGTTTCTTCAACCAGTCCCGCGCTAGGCAGGACACTACGGTCTACGATCTCCCGTCTCCCGTCTATCCCGTGCACCCCCGCAATAAACAACAGGTACTCTCTCACATACATGTCGTAATACAAAGGATTCGCTTCTGATAAATAACCGATATGTTTTTTGGCTTCAATCGGATTTTTTAATACATCAATACCTGCTACTTTTATAGTTCCTTCATCGGGCTGTAAAAAACCAGTGATCATTTTCATGGTGGTACTTTTACCCGCACCATTCGGACCTAAAAATCCAACTATCTCCCCTTTATTTACCGAAAAGGAAATATGATCCACTGCTTTTTGTGTACCGTAAATCTTGCTTACATTTTCAACCTGTAATAACATAATGCGGTAAAGTTCGTATTATTTTTTCTAACCCTTATATTCACCCCTCCAAGCATAATAGCCAAATATAAATAGTCCAATAGCAATAGGTAAGAAAATGCCAATGAATACACCCCACTGAATCTTTGTATCGATGCTGGGTTTAGCTGCCATTTGGTGTAAACCCATTTGTACTGGTGCTGTAATCATCCATACAATACCTAATATTTTTTTAACACTATTCATGTATTTGCTTTTTAGTATTGATATAAACGGCACCAATAATAAAACATACAGAAGCAATAATGATGGGGTACCATAATCCTACTAATTTATCTCCTGTATATACAGTAGTAAGTAATGTAGCGATAAAAGGGGTTAATCCACCAAAAACACCATTGCCAATATGATAGGGGAGCGACATAGATGTATGTTACATACGCAATTAATACAAAAACAATCGCAACCATTTTCCAATAAATAATACCAGTAACAGTTCTGGTGATTTTGTCAGCAGTTGAAATAGTGGTGCTATGATTTTCTGCAAGGAATAATAATTCACCAAATAAATAATGGTAGGTACAAACGGCTAGTAGCATACCGCTTAGCATAATCCATTTTCTACCTATTTTATCACTCCAATGCCCAAATAAAATAAATAAAGGGGTGGCAAATACAATGGCCCAAATTAAAATGGTACGCGATTGTTCAAAATCTATTTTACAAACATTTTCTAAAAAAGATTGTGCGTAAAATTGTCCGGTGTACCATACCACTCCTTGTCCCATAGTAGCGCCGAATAAGGCTAGCAATACCATTTTTAGGTTTTCCTTCTTCCCAAAACTTTCTTTTAATGGATTAGTTGCTGTGTTGCCACTTGCTTTAAGCTCGGTAAATAATGGCGATTCCTGCATTTTTAATCGTATATAAATAGATACGATTACAAGTATAATTGATACTAGAAAAGGAATACGCCACCCCCATTCATTAAATGCTTGAACAGATTTTACAGGATCTTTATCGAGCATACTACGTGTGAATAATATAACGCCCAATGAAACAAATAATCCGAGCGTAGCGGTTGTTTGTATCCACGATGTATAATACCCTTTTCTATCAGCAGGTGCATGCTCTGCTACATAAGTGGCCGCACCGCCATATTCACCACCCAATGCAAGGCCTTGAATTAAGCGTAGCAAAAGTACTAGCAGTGGTGCGGCAAAACCAATGGTTTCATAATTAGGAATGAGTCCGATAGCAAATGTAGAACCACCCATGAGTATCAATGTAAGTAAGAATGTATATTTTCTACCTACCATATCGCCTAATCTTCCAAATACCAACGCACCAAATGGTCTAACAATAAAGCCGGCAGCAAATGTGGCCAGTGTGCTTAGTAAAGCAGCTGTGGGGTTAGTTTTTGGGAAGAATTGGGTAGCAATTACGGTGGCCAAACTTCCAAAAATATAAAAGTCGTACCACTCAATTAAAGTACCTAAAGAGGAAGCGGTTATAACTTTGCGTAGGGTTTTTGTATCGGCCATAGTAGAAATTCTTTTGTCAAACTACACCAATTGACGCAAATCGCCAAGCGGTATGCTGTATATTTAAGGCTCAATTGCTGAGCTATGCATTATCCCTATCAAATTACAAGTTTCGAAGCATATAAAGAGGCGTATAAAAAAAGTATGGAGGATCCTGCTTCTTTTTGGGAATCGGTAGCGGAGCATTTTGTTTGGAAAGAAAAATGG
>JBDKJW010000199.1:0-4531 GCA_039796395.1 Bacteroidota bacterium | reverse complement strand
TTAGGCTACTATGGCAAGAGTTTAATGAAAAATGAGGAGTTGGTTGAATATATCAAAACACCAAAATGGGATCGCATCTTCCGTATTAAAGATGCACTGATGCAAGGAACTACCGTAAAAACAATTTCACAAGCTACGGGTATTGATCGTTGGTTTATCTACCAAATTCAAAATATCTGCACCATAGAAAAAGAAATTGCAAACTACAATATAGAAACGCTGACGGAAGATTTACTAAAAACAGCTAAGAAAGCCGGATTTGCCGATGCGCAGATCGCTAAAATATTATCCGGCAATTGTACAGATGAGCAGGTGTATGAAAAAAGAAAAGCACTAGGTATAACCCGTGTATATAAAATGGTGGATACATGTGCTGCTGAATTCGAAGCAAAAACACCTTATTTCTACAGCACGTTTGAAGGGTAAAAAGCTTTAGTACATTTGCTATATGGCAAAAGATACACGGCAAATTTTTCAAACAGCCAACCCCTCTCGCTGGCAACGCTTTAAATGGGGTAGCCGCCTATTAATTTTCTTATTGGTTATTGCTGTTATTGCCGTTGTAATAGGCTTGCGTAATGCATATATGCCCGATGTGCCCGTATCACAAAGTGCCAGCTTCAAAAAAATATTAGAATCAACGGAAACAAAAGATTCAATTACCAAAGCCTATCAAGGCTTTAGAAAATTTATTGATAACAAATGGGCAAATGGAAAAGGGTGCGGGCAAAATGATTCTTCGCTTCATTTATCTAATTCAGATAAATTTAGTGATAGCCTAGGTATCCGCGCAGCCTTCTATGTAGATTGGGATCCACAAGCTTTCTTCTCCCTTAAAAGAAATATTAATAAACTCAATTTAGTAATACCCGAATGGCTATTCTTCGATCCGAAGGGCGATTCGATGGTGGTGCGCCGAACAAAACGCGGGCACGATGTTATTAAAGCAGCACGTATTCCGGTAATGCCTATGCTTACGAATAATATTGATGGCCATTGGGATGGTGCTGTATTGCATAGAATATTGAATGATAAAACTAAACGTGCCAAGCTAATTAATGATTTAGCCCTATTCATTTTAAAAGAAGGATATATTGGTGTGAATATAGATTTCGAAGAATTAATTGAAGAAGATGATGCGATACTCATCAACTTCCAAAAAGAACTCTATGCCGTTTTTCATAGAAATAAATTATTGGTATCACAAGATGTGATGCCCTTTAATCAAGACTATAATTATCCCGCATTAAGTAAATACAACGACTATTTATTCTTGATGGCCTATGATCAATATACGGCCGATACAAAGCCCGGACCCATTAGTAGCCAAAAATGGATTGAAGCCGCGGTTGATCAAATAACAAAAAAAGTGCCTCCCCAAAAAATTGTACTTTGTATAGCAGGCTTTGGATACGATTGGCCCAAGGGTGGTATTGGCACAGATATTACTTACCAGCAAGCACTCACCATTGCTAAAGAAAGTGAAGGAAAAATTCAATACGATAATGATTCTTATAATTTGTATTATCAATACTACGATGATAATGATCATTTACACGAAGTTCATTTTACGGATGCCGCTACCAATTTCAACACATTACGTTTCGCCACAGAATATGGATTAGCAGGTACATCATTGTGGCGAATGGGTAGTGAAGATAGCAGGCTATGGGATTTTTATCATCTCAACATGAGCAAAGCGGCTTTACAAAAATTTGATTTTGCCGAATTTAGTAAAGTAGAAACCACCAATGATGTAGATTTTATGGGAGAGGGTGAAATTCTCGATGTATTATCTACCCCAAAACCTGGTAAAATTCGTACAGAGCTAGATACTTCTTGGATGTTGATTAGTGAACAGTTTTACGATACACTGCCTTCTATGTTTGTAGTAAAACAATCGGGTAAAACAACAGAAAAAAAATTAGTACTCACTTTTGATGATGGCCCCGATCCACTCTATACCAAACAAATACTCGATATACTCGCTAAATATAAAGTTGTAGCCAATTTTTTTATTGTAGGTATTGAAGCGGAAAAAAATATTCCCCTCGTAAAAAGAATTTATAGCGAAGGGCATGAAATAAGTAACCATACTTTCACACACCCTAATATGGCAGCAGTTAGTACACAACGTGCTTTATTAGAAATGGATGCTACCCGCTTACTCATTGAAGCCATCACTGGTCGCAGCACCATTATGTTTAGGGCCCCCTTTAATGCGGATAGTCATCCAGAAAAAATGGAAGAGCTAGTTCCTGTTGCACTAAGCAGAACAAAAAATTATCTAACCATTGGTGAAAATATAGACCCCGAAGATTGGTTGGCAAGTGAAGACCCAACCTATAATGCAGATAGTGTTTTCAACAGAATTGTGCGCATGAAAGATTTGGGCAATATTATTTTATTGCATGATGCCGGAGGCGATAGAAGTGCTACTGTAGCGGCATTACCGCGCATCATTGAATATTTTCATAAAGAAGGATATCAGTTTGTTACCGTAGCCGATTTAATGGGCAAAACCAGAGACGAAGTAATGCCACCTGTTCCAAATTACAAGGGTAACTATTTACTCCGTTTTAATTATCTATTAGCTGAGTTTGGTTATTATACTAATCGCATTTTATATAGTTTATTCATTTTGTTTTTGGTATTAGGCAGCTTACGTTTAAGTACGATTTTAATTTGTTCTCTATTACAAAGATTACGTGAAAAGCAAAAAGCACTTATTCCAATCACGCATTTTCCGGCCGTATCTATTATTGTTCCGGCCTATAATGAAGAAGTAAACGCAGTAAGCTCTTTACATAATTTACTACGATGCGATTATCCAAATTTCCATATCATTTTTGTAAATGATGGCAGTAAAGATGATACCTTACATAGGATTCAAGCGGTTTTCAATAACCATGAAAAAGTAACCATCCTCGATAAAATTAATGGTGGTAAGGCTTCTGCATTAAATTATGGTATTCGGCATAGCGATACTGCGTTTGTGGTTTGCATAGATGCAGATACCAAACTAAAGCCAGATGCAGTTAGTAAACTCATGCAGCATTTCAATAATGAAAAAGTGGGCGCTGTAGCTGGTAATGTAAAAGTGGGGAATGAAAATAATTTAATTACACTATGGCAAAGTATTGAATATACCAGCAGCCAAAATGTAGATAGAAAGGCATTTAGTTATTTCAATGCAATTACTGTTGTACCAGGCGCTATCGGTGCATTTAGAAAAATAGCTGTAGAAGAAGCAGGTGGTTTTACGTCTGATACATTAGCAGAAGATTGTGATCTTACCATTCGCATTCTTAGATGTGGATATAAAATAGAAAATGAAAATGAAGCTATTGCGCTAACAGAAGCTCCGGAAACATTACAGCAGTTTATGAAGCAGCGCTTTCGCTGGACTTTCGGTGTATTGCAAACATTTTGGAAAAACCGAGATGCCCTTTTTAATGTTCATTATAAAGTACTTGGATTTATTGCCTTACCCGATATTTTATTATTCAAATACATCATTCCATTATTTGCGCCATTTGCCGATTTAATGATGCTTATTGGTTTATTCACCGGTAGTGCTAAAGAAATTGGTGTGTATTATGCCGTTTTTGTAATAATTGATTTATTGGTTGCTTTTTTAGCTTTCTATTTTGAAAAAGAAAAAGCTTGGAAATTGCTATTCTTAATTCCGCAAAGAATTGTTTATCGTTGGTTTTTATTGGTTGTTTTATTCAAAACCTTACGTAAAGCCATTAAAGGTGAATTGCAACATTGGGGTGTATTGAAAAGAACTGGAAATGTAGTGGAAGCCTCCTAAAAAAGCCTTTACTTTGCACCACTTTTATTAAAGTAGTTAAATTATGAAACTTAGCGATATTACCGTACTAAACGAAAAAGAAACTAGAGGTGGTTTTGGAGAAGGTATTCATGAAATTGGACAAGAAAATCCGAATGTAGTAGTGCTTACTGCCGATCTTGCCGGCTCACTAAAACTAGGCCCTTTTATTAAAGATTTTCCTGATCGTTTTGTACAAGTAGGTATTGCTGAAGCAAATATGATTGGTATTGCGGCTGGTATGACGGTGGGTGGAAAAATTCCTTACACCACTACTTTTGCCAATTTTAGTACCGGAAGAGTGTACGATCAAATTCGCCAGAGTGTTGCTTATAGTGGAAAGAATGTAAAAATTTGCGCATCGCACGCAGGATTAACTTTAGGTGAAGATGGAGCAACACACCAAATACTAGAAGATATTGGATTGATGAAAATGTTACCGGGCATGACGGTAATCGTGCCTTGTGATTTTAATCAAACAAAAGCTGCTACAAAAGCTATTGCTGCTTATGAAGGCCCGGTATACTTGCGTTTTGGCCGACCCAAATGGCCCAATTTCACTAAAGAAGACGGGAGTGATTTTGTAATTGGTAAAGCACAACAATTGAGTGAAGGAACTGATATTTCTATTTTTGCATGCGGACATATGGTATGGAATGCCATAGAAGCTGGTAAGCAGTTAGAAGCAAAAGGTAT
>JBDKJW010000198.1:0-4578 GCA_039796395.1 Bacteroidota bacterium | reverse complement strand
ACCACCCATCGGGTGATCTACTGGGTTCATGGCAACACCACGTACACGCGGACGAATACCTTTCCAACGATTCTTACCAGCTTTACCAGCAGTTTCCAAATTATGATCACTATTAGAAACAACACCTACTGTTGCATAGCAGTTAATCAATACTTTTCTCAATTCGCCAGAAGGCATTTTTAATACTGCGTATTTTTCTTCCTTATTCGCTAACTGCGCAGAAGCACCAGCACTACGTACCATTTTGCCTCCTTGTGCGGGTTGTAATTCAATATTATGAATCATTGTACCCAAAGGCATATTCTTCATCAATAAAGCATTTCCAATTTCTGGTGCTACTTCATCACCAGCAATTACTGTTTGACCTACTTGAATACCCTGTGGAGCAATGATATAACGCTTCTCTCCATCAGTATACTGTAATAGTGCAATAAAAGCTGTACGATTTGGATCATACTCAACAGATACTACTGTTGCTGCAATATCACGCTTATTTCTTTTGAAGTCGATGATACGATAATGCTGCTTGCTACCACCACCCATATAACGCATTGCACGACGACCTTGTGAGTTACGCCCAGCCGTTTTTTTCTGTGGTTCTAACAAACTCTTTTCAGGTTTATTAGTGGTGATTTCAGCATAGGCATTTCCAATTCTCCAGCGTGTGCCGGCAGTCATTGGTTTGTATTTTTTTAGTGCCATTTCTTTTTCTTTTTTATTGCGGAATTTTCAGCTCCGCTGCTATAGTTAAATATTTGCGTATAAATCAATTGTTTCTCCTTCGGCTACTGTTACAAAAGCTTTTTTGTAAGCAGATTTCATACCTTGAATAAAACCAGCTTTTGTATAGCGCGCTTTATTTTTACCAGGAGCTACTGCAGTGTTTACATCAATAACGCTCACGCCATAAAATGATTCTACCGCTTTTTTGATCTCTAGTTTATTCGCCTTACGATTTACTTTGAAAGCATATCTTCTCAACTTCTCTTGCTGTGCATTTGCTTTCTCCGTTAAGATTGGCTTTATTAAAACTTCTGATTGTCTCATTGCTTGATAATTGAAACGTTATTGAATTAAGCTGCCGCTTCTTCTTCTGTGAAAATTTTTGCTGTATTCTCCGTAATCACTAACACATCTGCGTTCATGATCTCATATGTATTAATATCAGCTAACAATGTGCTAGCTACATTTGGTACATTACGTGTGCTGAGGTATACATTATCATTGTACTCAGGTAAAACAATCAGCGCTTTTTTATCAGCCACTTTTAACTTACCCATAATATCAACCAATTGCTTGGTTTTTGGCGTTTCCATATTGATATCTTCTACCACTAGGATTGCGCTCTCTTTTGCTTTGTAACTTAAAGCTGAAATCTTCGCCAAATCTTTCACCTTACGATTTAATTTGAAATCATAAGCATGTGGTTTTGGACCGAAAATAGTACCACCACCTTTATATAATGGGTTACGGATATTCCCTTTACGAGAACCACCAGTACCTTTTTGCTTGTGTAATTTGCGGCTTGCACCCTGTACTTCTGCACGGGTTTTAACCTTATGCGTTCCTGAACGACGCGCAGCTAAATATTGCTTAACAGCCAAGTAAATAACATGGTCGTTTGGTTCAATACCGAAAACCTCTTGTGGTAATTCTACCGTTCTGCCGGTTTTCTCGCCTTTTATATTTAAAACATCTACTTGCATGATTGTAAATTAAGTGTGATTACTTCTGGATTAAAACAATTGAACCGTTATGGCCAGGAACTGAACCACTCACTAGGATATAGTTCTTCTCAGCAAATATTTTAACCACTTTCAAACCTTTCATTTTAACGCGATCGCCACCCATACGGCCAGCCATTCTCATTCCCTTGAATACTCTTGAAGGATAAGAAGAACCACCAATAGAACCTGGGGCGCGCTGACGGTCGTGCTGACCATGAGATGCTTCACCCACACCAGAGAAACCATGGCGCTTTACAACACCCTGGAAACCCTTACCCTTGGTTGTACCAACAACTTCAACACTTTCTCCTTCAGAGAAAATATCTACCGTTATCGTTTCACCTAAATTCTTTTCAATTGAATAATTACGAAACTCCTTAACAAATTTCTTAGGAGCTGTTTGTGCTTTAGAGAAGTGATTCAATTCAGCTTTTGTAGCATGCTTTTCTTTCTTATCACCCAAAGCAAGCTGAACGGCAGTATAACCATCGGTTTCCTGCGTTTTGATTTGTGTAACGGTGTTCGGACCAGCTTCGATAATGGTACAAGCAGTTTGCTTGCCATCAGCCGAGAAGATGCTAGTCATCCCGATTTTTTTTCCAATAATACCTTTCATCGTTTTGCGGTTTATGTGCCCCGCAAGGTTATGAGGACATCCCACCGATGAAGCGGGATTCAATCCTTGTTCCTACCGACCTTTTCCGTAGTTTCCTCCGCCTTGGCGGAGAAGAGGAAGTACCGGAAGCAAACAAACCTCGAAGGGCCTGTTTATATGTTACCTCACTTTTTACAGTGAGAATATTTGTTTACTACTCAGAGCTGTTTTGTCAGCCTAGGCTGATTGACAGATGAAAAATTTATAAGAACTTATCAAGCTTTGATCTCTACCTCCACACCTGAAGGAAGATCTAACTTACTCAACGCATCTACTGTTCTAGAAGAAGAAGTGTAGATATCCATTAAACGCTTATGTGTAGCGAGTTGGAATTGTTCACGACTCTTTTTGTTTACGTGCGGTGAACGTAATACTGTGAAAATTTTCTTATGTGTAGGCAAAGGAATTGGACCTGTTACCACTGCACCTGTACTACGTACCGTTTTAACGATTTTTTCAGCAGATTTATCTACTAAGTTATGATCGTAAGATTGTAATTTAATTCTGATTCTTTGAGACATAGCCTAAACCCAATTTTTACGTTGGGGTTGCAAAGGTAGGTAGCTGTAATGTAATAGACAAGTTTTTTAGGTTCTATTTTAACTAAATACTGATTTATTTTTAAAAAAAGAGGAGAGAAAGATGATTTAATATCGGATATGTTGTTTATTTTTGTATCCGATATTAATATTATGTGGCAGTTACCACCATACGATCAAACTAAACTCGCTCCATTTATCCAACGTATTGAGGGGAAGAAAGCATCTTTAGACAGAATGAGGCCGCTTCCAGCTTCCATCTTGGCGAGGATAGAAGAAACCATCGCAGTGGAATGGACCTTCAATAGCAATGCAATTGAAGGCAATACCATCACCCATAATGAAACTAAATTGGTATTAGAGTTGGGCATTACCGTTGGGGGGAAATCTTTACGTGAACATTTAGAAGTGTATAACCATCAAAAAGCGATACAGTACCTATACACGCTAGTACATAACAATCATCCCTTGCGTGCTATTGATATTTTAAAACTGCACGAAATTGTAATGCGTAGTATTGATGATGATTTTGCAGGTAGGGTTCGGAATGCCGGTGTTCGCATTACTGGCGCGAACTTTACGCCACCTGCAGCACATAAAGCCTCTGATCTTTTGGATGAACTGGTTGTTATTACAGAAAATCAGTTCCTTCTGAATCAACCACTTTTATTTGCGGCTTGGTTTCATCATCGTTTTGTGTGGGTTCATCCTTTTTTTGATGGGAATGGTCGTACAGTGAGGCTCCTAATGAACTTATTGCTCATGCGCGCGGGTTACCCGCCTGCCATCATTTTAAAAAATGATCGTAAAAAATATTATGATGCTTTAAACGCTGCAAATAATGGCAAGTACAACAAATTATATTTATTGGTATTACAAGCTGTTGAAAGAAGCTTAAATATTTATTTGCAAGGAGCGCCAGGCTATGCTTTGGAAGAAGAATACCAAGTAATTTCCAACTTAGTAGAAGAAACACAAATGCCCTATAGTGCAGAGTACATAAGCTTATTGGCCAGGCAAGGTAAAATAGATGCTTATAAAGAAGGCCGTAATTGGCTTACTTCAAAAACAGCTGTAGAAAATTATATGCAACAAAGAAGAAGGGTAAGGAGTAAGGGTTAAGCTATAAGCTTAAAGGAAGGAATAAACTATAAACAAAAAATCCTCCCACGCCAAGGCGTGGGAGGATTTTTTTATACAACTGTATAAACTTAATTAGTCTTCAACCTTTACTTTACCCTTGCTCTTTGCAATTACTTCTTCAGCAATATTATTTGGAGCTGGGGAGTAATGAGAGAACTCCATAGTAGAAGTTGCTCTACCAGAGCTTAATGAACGAAGTTGGGTTACATAACCAAACATTTCACTCAAAGGCACTTTAGCTTTAATAACTTGTAAGTTATTGCGGCTATCCATACCTTCTAGCATACCTCTTCTTCTATTCAAGTCACCAGTAACATCACCCATGTATTGATCTGGCGTAAGTACTTCCACTTTCATGATTGGCTCCAATAATGTTGCTTTGGCTTTTCTTCCCGCTTCGCGGAAACCAGCTTTTGCACATAATTCAAAGCTCATCGCATCAGAATCCACATCGTGGTAGCTACCGTCAAATACACGTACTTTCATGTTATTAACAGGGTAACCTGCTAATACA
>JBDKJW010000197.1:0-4613 GCA_039796395.1 Bacteroidota bacterium | reverse complement strand
TGAAGAATTTCATCAACGTATGGGGTTGATGATTTTTGCTAAATTAACTACAATGTGTCATTAGCTAAAGGACCTTGATTTTAATTTAAAGTAGCTTAAGTTTTCTAAGCGGGTCCGAATGATACAGTTTGTTAGTTTTGTATTGAAGCAATTTTGGAGGTTTTGGTAGAGTGAAAAGATTGTATTATCGTTTTGTTCCGTTGAATTTTGTTAGCACTACTTGCAGAAGCAGATAACCAGAAGATATTAAAAGCAGCAAGTATCATTTATGATGAAGGTATTGCATATCCTATTTTATTAGGAGAACCAGATAAGATTAATAGAATCGCTGAAAAAAATAATATCGACCTTGCTGATATTCCAATTATCGATCCGCGTAGTGATGAAATGGAAGAACGCAGAGAATTTTATGGTGAACTTTTCTTTAAGAAACGTCAGCGTAAAGGCTCCAATCATTACGAGAGTATTAAGATCATGAAAGATCGAAATCATTTCGGATGTATGATGGTTGAAACAGGCGATGCAGATGCCATGTTATCTGGATTAACCAAGAACTATGCAGAAGCTATTCGTCCGGCTTTACAAATAATTGGTACCGAAGAAGGCGTGAAGAAAATTGCGGGTATGTATTTATTACTTACTAAAAAGGGGCCTTTATTCCTTGCCGATACCACGGTTAACTTCAACCCAACAGCCGAAGAACTAGCCGATATTACGATGATGGTAGCCAAAGAAGTGCGTAACTTCAACCTTACACCACGTATTGCCATGTTAAGCTATAGTAATTTTGGTAGTAGCGATTCACCCGAAGCCCGTATGGTGGCAGAAGCAACACGTATTTTGAAACAACGTAACCCGTCATTAATTGTAGATGGTGAAATGCAGGGTGTATTGGCTTTTAATAAAGAAATATTAAGAGATAATTATCCTTTTAGTGAATTGGTAAATGAAGATGTAAATGTGTTAATGTTTCCTAACTTAACATCAGGTAATGTAACTTACAATCTATTAAAAGAGGTGGGTGGTGCCGATGCAATCGGGCCTATTTTATTAGGGTTGAAAAAACCAGTACATGTGTTGCAATTAGGTAGTACTGTAAGAAGCATTATCAATATGGCGCTAGTGGCTGTTGTTGATGCACAATTAAAATCGAAAGTAGATACTGCTGAAGTAGTAAAGCGCAGTGCCTGGTGGAAGCGAAGAAAGGGGAGTAAGTAAGTTTATAAAGTTTATATGTTTATAAAGTAATATGTCACCCTGAGCTTGTCGAAGGGTTATTAATAATCAAATAATGAATTTCTTTACCCATTTTGGAACCTATTTATTGATGTTGAAGGGCATGTTTACCAAACCCGAAAACTGGCGTATGTATTGGAAAGAGTTCATGCATCAATGTGTTGAAATTGGTATCGGTGCATTGCCTATTGTAGTAATCATTTCCTTATTCCTTGGTGCGGTAACCACCGTACAAACGGCCTATCAGTTGGTGAGTCCGTTAGTACCTATGTCTACCATTGCACAAATAGTTCGTGATAGTATGATACTCGAGTTATCACCAACGGTTGTGAGTATTGTGCTGGCTGGTGTAGTGGGTAGTAAAATTGCCAGTGAGTTGGGTAATATGCGCATCAGTGAACAGATCGATGCATTAGAAATTATGGGTATCAATACCAAGAGCTATTTATTACTTCCTAAAATTTTAGGTGCTTTGGTTGTTATTCCTTGTTTGATTGTGATCTCTGCAGTTCTAGGTATTTGGGGTGGAAGAACAGCTGGTAGTTTAGCTGGTATATTGCCGAATGATATGTTTGATGTTGGCCTGCGCCAAAATTTAAATATGTATAATATCAATTTTGCGCTTTATAAGGCATATACATTTGCGTTTATAGTGAGTAGCGTTCCCGCCTACTATGGGTACCATGTAAAAGGGGGCGCTTTAGAAATTGGTAGAGCTAGTACCAGCGCCGTTGTATTAAGTTGTATCTTGATCTTGTTTGCTGATTACTTGTTGGCAGCTTTATTACTCTAAACTCATCGTATGAATCCACAGTTTACCAATTTTCAAAAAAAAATTTCGAGCGCCATTCAATTTGCTTTTTTTAAACTGGTAAAATTACCTGCTGCTTTTATTGCCGGGTTACGGATAAAACATATCGATCATCAAAAAGCCATTGTTACGGTTAAACATGGTTGGATCAATCAAAACCCATTTAAATCGATGTACTTCGCTGTACAATCTATGGCAGCTGAAATGAGTACAGGATTGTTTGCTGTGGGACAAACCTATAAACGCACACCCGCGGTGAGTATGTTGGTGATTGGGTTAGAAGGGAAATTTTACAAAAAGGCAACAGGTTTAATTTCTTTTACTTGTAATGATGGTAAAGCAGTTGAAGAAGCGATTGAGAGAGCCATCACTACTAAGGAAGGACAAACCATCGTTTGTACTTCTGTTGGTACAAATGAAAATGGAGAAAGAGTTTCTGAGTTTACGCTTACTTGGAGTTTTAAAGTAAAATAATATGCAAATCAGTTTTCATGGTGCAGCGCAAACAGTAACAGGTTCAAAGCACTTGTTACAGTTAAAAAATGGGAAAAAAATTTTGCTCGATTGTGGTTTATTTCAAGGCATGGGTAAAGAAACGGAAGTACTGAATGCCGATTTTGGTTTTGATGCAACTGCTATTGATTGCTTGATTCTTTCTCATGCACATATTGATCATTCCGGATTAATTCCCAAATTGGTTAAAGAAGGATTCAGGGGTACCATATATTGCACACCCGCTACAAAAGATTTAGCAGAAATATTGTTAGAAGACTCAGCCACTATTCAACGAGATGATACTAAGTTTATCAATAAACGTAGGGCTAAACAAGGGCTACCCCCTTTTGAACCCTTGTATGATTTAGAAGATGCGGCATTAGCCATAACATTGATAAAAACAGTTCATTATGATCAATGGACGAGCATCTTGCCTGAGGTAGATGTGTTGTTTACAGATGCCGGACATATTATTGGTAGTGCAGCAGTACATCTTCGCATAAAAGAAAATGGCGCAACTACGCGCATTAGTTTTAGTGGGGATGTTGGGCGTTATAATGATGCTATTCTTCGCTCTCCTGCTGTATTTGATCAGGCAGATTATATTATTTTAGAAAGTACCTACGGTAATAAATTACATGATGAAGTAAATAGTATTGTAGATACCATGGAGAAATGGATACGCCATACTTGTATAGAGAAAAAAGGAAAACTCATTATACCTGCTTTTAGCGTTGGACGTACACAAGAGTTGCTATATGCCTTAAACCAATTAGACTTAGAGAATCGTTTACCCGCAGTGCCGGTATACGTAGATAGCCCGTTGAGTAGAGAAGCTACTGCACTACTCAAAAACTATCCGCAGTATTTTAATAAACGTATTAAAAAAGTAATGGAAACAGATAGCGATCCATTCGACTTTAAGGGATTGAAGTTTATTAAAACAGTGGATGAAAGTAAATACTTAAATGAATTGCCACAGCCTTGTATAATTATTTCTGCGAGCGGTATGGCCGATGCTGGAAGAATTAAACACCATATCATGAATAATATTCATGATGAAAAAAATACTATTTTATTGGTGGGTTATTGCGAACCGCGTTCCTTAGGCGGTAGATTAATGAATGGAGCTAAAGAAGTAAAAATTTTTGGCGAGTATTATAAAGTGGCTGCGGAAGTAGGACAAATGCGCAGCATGAGTGCGCACGGCGATTACGAAGACCTTTGTCAGTTTTTAGCTTGTCAAAATCCTGAAGCGGTAAAAACACTATTTCTTGTGCATGGAGAATATGAAGTGCAGCAAGATTTTGCAAAGCGTTTAGAGCGAAAGCAATTCAAGGAAGTAGTGATACCGGCCATGCACCAGCAGTTTGCCCTTTCCTAAAAAAAGAGTAGCTTCATAGCAGGTATAAAAACCAGTTATGATGAAACAATTAAGTCTCTTTTTTCTTTTATTAAGTTGTTCGATTATTGGTATAGCCCAAAAAATTAGCTATGCAGTAAGTTTCCCTAATATCTTACACCACGAAGCCCAAATAAGTGTAGTAGCGGAGAATATCCCGCAACAAAGTTTAGTATTTAGAATGAGTAGATCTTCTCCTGGGCGTTATGCTACCCATGAGTTTGGAAAAAATGTATATGATGTAAAAGCATTTAATAACAAAGGAGAACCCGTTGCCATCAATAGAACGGATGGAGATGTATATACGCTGCCAAAATATGCTGGTTATGTAAAGCTAGTGTATACCTTATATGCAAATTATGCAGACGGTACTTACGCGGGAATTGATATCGGCGGTGTGCACTTGAATATGCCTGCCAGTTTTATGTGGGTGAAAGGTGCAGATAAAGTGCCCATTGATATTCAATTTGAGTTGCCTAATAAAAATTTCAGTATTGCTACGCAATTAAAGCCTGGTAATACGCCGAATAGTTTTAGTGCACCAGGCTTACAATATTTTATGGATAGCCCGGTAAGAATGGCTAATCTAATTTCAAAAAAATGGCAATTAAGAAACCCCGATGGTAAACAATACGATTTTGAGTTAGCGCTCGATGCAAAAGCAACCGA
>JBDKJW010000196.1:0-4621 GCA_039796395.1 Bacteroidota bacterium | reverse complement strand
TACGATAAAGAGAATGAGATCACCAAAAAACAACTGCATGAAACTGTTCGTCTCGCTACTGTGTTTATTTCTTAGTGAATACTCCTTGTTCGCCCAATCAGATACCACAACAGCTAAGGTGCTTAAAGCAACGCGCACTACTGGCAAAATAAACATTGATGGTATATTAAACGATGAAGCCTGGAAGGCCGCCCCGGTTGCAACTGATTTTGTAGAATGGCGACCAGCGTTTGGTTTAAAAGAAGACCCGGGAAATAGAACAGAGATTCGTATTCTATATGATAATACCGCCATATATATTTCTGGATATGTTCATGAAACAAGTGCCGACAGCATTACAAAAGAATTAGTAGGTAGAGATGTGGTGGGTGTTAATGATTTTATAGGTGTTATTTTTGATACCTATCACGATAAAATAAATGGCTTTGGTTATTATGTAACGCCCCTTGGTGAACAATTTGATGCAAAATATTCTTCTGATGGAGAAGATGGTAGCTGGAACAGCGTGTATGAAACAAGTGCCAAAATTCTGAATGATGGTTGGGTATTTGAAATGCGTATCCCATATGCTGCCATTCGTTTTGGTAATAACAAGGTTCAGGATTGGGGTATTAATATAACAAGGAGAAGAAATAAAAGCGGAAAACAGTTGATGTGGCATCCGGTTGACCCTAAAATAGGGGGGAATTTTTTAGCGCAGTTTGGCACTTGGGCGGGTATTCAAGATATAAAAGCGCCTATCCGTTTGTCTTTCTCTCCATATTTATCTACCTATGCTAATCACTATCCCTATAACACAAAAGGCATAAATAACACAACCACTTCAATAAATGGTGGTATGGATGTGAAATATGGAATTAATCAGGCTTTTACATTGGATATGACGCTGATACCCGATTTCGGTCAGGTACAAAGTGATAATCAGGTATTGAATCTTACGCCATTTGAAGTGCGGTTTAATGAAAACAGAACTTTCTTTACAGAGGGTACAGAGTTGTTTGGGAAAGGAAATCTTTTTTATAGCCGGCGCATCGGCGGTCAGCCATTGCACTATTGGGACGTACAAGCACAGTTACAGCCTGGCGAAACGATTGCCAAAAATCCTTCAGAAACCAAACTAATTAATGCAAGTAAAATTAGTGGCAGAACGCAAGCAGGTTTAGGTATTGGCTTTTTTAACGCGATCACGAATCCACAGTATGCCATAATAGAAAATGGGGGAAAAGAAAGTAGGCGAATCGAAACAAGTCCGCTTACAAACTATAATATCATTGTATTCGATCAAACCCTAAAAAACAACTCAAGTATTTCCTTAATTAATACCAATGTAACACGCGCGGGTGCTGATTACGACGCCAATGTTACGGCGGGATTATGGGACTTATTTACCAAGGGAAATAAATGGAATTTTTCGGGTAAAGCCGCAGTTAGTCAGTTATTGGGGTATAATGAGCCGGGACAAAATATGAATGGTTATTCGCATAGTTTAACTTTTGCGAAAAGAAGTGGGCGATTCAACTTCGAAGTATCTCAAGATTTTGCAGATAATAAATACAACCATAATGATATGGGTTATTTTACCAATAACAATTATATGGATAACTCGTTTTGGATGGGGTATCGTTTCTTAGAGCCCAAAAAATGGTATAACCGAATTAATATAAATATGAATGGCGGCGTTTCGATGCGCTATAAACCCTGGGATTTTCAAAATAGCTGGATAAACGCAAATGTAAACGGGCAGCTAAAAAATTTATGGTGGGCGGGCATGAACGTTAATGTGAACGCTTTTGAAAATAATGATTTTTATGAACCAAGGGTAGAGGGCCGGGTATTTCGCAGACCAGCCTCAATTGGTCATGGTTTTTGGGTAGAAACAAATCGAGCAAAAAAATATTCGGCAACGCTTGAATTCTTTAATCGCTTTAGCAATAGATATAACAGTAATGGACAAGATTATTTTTTTGGCAATCAATATAGGTTCAACCAGAAGCTAACCGTTAGTATAAATAGTTCTGTACAACTTAGGCATAACAATTTAGGTTTTGCTACCATGTATAGTGCTGATAGTATCATTTTTGCACAGCGCAAAAGAACCACCGTTGAAAATGTATTCAATGTAAAATACAATTTCAATAACAAAATGGGGATTACATTCAGGGCTAGGCACTATTGGAGCAAGGTACAGAATCAATCCTATTTTACTTTACAAACAGATGGTGGACTAAAATCAATAGCGGGTGGCATTGATAGGGATGTAAACTTCAATGTAAATTATTTTAATATAGATATGGTTTATACCTGGCAGTTTGCTTTGGGAAGTTTTATCAATATAGTTTGGAAAGACGCTATAACTACTTTCAACAGAGATGTACGAACTACCTATTTAAAAAACTTGGGTACCACCGTAGAGTCGGCTCAACAAAACAGCCTATCCATTAGGGTAATATATTTCTTAGATTATCTTTCCTTGAAAAAAAATAAAGTATCCTAATTAGTATCTATAGCTATTTGCTACCTTAGCCAGATGGCAAAAAAGCTTTTTTTACTAGATGCGCTAGCGCTGATTTATAGGGCCTACTACGCCCTTATTCGGAATCCTCGAATAACCTCTACAGGTATAAATACCAACGCTCAATTTGGGTTTACCAATACGCTTTTCGATCTTATTAATAAAGAGAAGCCAACACATTTAGCCGTATGTTTTGATACACATGCGCCAACAGAAAGGCATACAGATTTTACCGATTATAAAGCAAATAGACAGGAAGCGCCCGAAGATCTATTAGCCTCTTTGCCAGATATACAAAGAATTATACGCGGCTTCAACATACCTGTTGTAG
The DNA here is from genome assembly GCA_039796395.1 of Bacteroidota bacterium. Taxonomy (GTDB): domain Bacteria; phylum Bacteroidota; class Bacteroidia; order Chitinophagales; family Chitinophagaceae; genus Sediminibacterium. Next base: position 1,778 of record JBDKJW010000196.1, on the reverse strand, counting down.
AAGTAGATGGATATGAGGCAGATGATATTATTGGAACCCTGGCTTGGCAGGCATCGGATGCTGGTTATGAAGTGTTTATGGTTACCCCAGATAAGGATTATGGGCAATTATTGGTGAAGCCGAATGTTTTTATGTATAAACCGCCTTTTCAAGGAAACCCAGAAGAAATTTTAACTGCAGAAAAAATATGCGCTAAATGGGATATACAACGCGTTGATCAAGTTATTGATATTTTGGGGTTGATGGGCGATGCCGTAGATAATATTCCCGGTATTCCTGGTGTGGGCGAAAAAACCGCTGCCAAATTATTAAAGGAATATGATACACTTGAGGGTGTATTAGCCAATGCAGAAAATATTAAGGGGGCATTGGGCGAGAAAGTGCGCAATGGTAAAGACTTAGCCATTATGAGTAAGAAATTGGCCACCATTATTACTACTGTTCCTGTTGAGTTTCATGAAGAAGATTATAGGTTGAAAGAGTGGAACACACAAGCGCTCACTGAAGTTTTTACGCAATTAGAATTTAAAACACTCGGGAAAAGAATATTGGGCGAAACATATAATGCATTTCAAGCAGCGCCAGAAGGTGTTCAAACTGATTTGTTTGGTAATGTAGTAGAAGAAAAAACAGCTATTAAAAAAGTTGTTATTGAGGAAAAGGAAGAAGAAAAATCTGGATTATCTGCAGAAAAAAATATTGAGAACACACCCCATCAATACGAAATAATATCCGGAGAGGAGGCTATAAAAAAAATAGTAGCCAAGCTTTCGGTTGAAAAAGAAGTATGTTTTGATACAGAAACAACAGGCACAGATGCCAACAATGTTGAAATTGTGGGATTGAGTTTTTCTGCAAAAGAAGGCACCGGTTATTATATCCCCTTTACGGCAAACCAAGAAGAGGCTAAACATCAATTACACTTATTTGCGCCTCTTTTTAATAATGAAAAGATTACATGGATTGGGCAAAACATAAAATACGATTTATTGATTTTGAAGTGGTATGGAATTGAGCCTAGGGGGCCACTATTCGATACGATGTTAGCACATTATGTAATTGAGCCGGAAGGTAGGCGCAGCATGGATTTGCTGAGTGCGCAGTATTTAAGCTATGCGCCGGTATCTATTGAAACACTGATTGGCAAAAAGGGGAAGAACCAAGGAAGCATGCGCGATGTAGCGATTGAAAAAATAAAAGAGTATGCTGCCGAAGATGCTGATATTACCCTTCAACTTAAAAAAGTATTTGAACCGCTTTTAAAAAAGAAAGAAGTAGAAAAAGTTTTTTATGAAGTAGAAAATCCGTTAGTACGCGTACTCACTAATATGGAGTTTGAGGGTGTAAAAATTGATGAGGGCTTCTTAAATGATTATAGCAAATCGCTTGAAAAAGAAGCAAATGAATGTGAGCGCAAAGTATATGAAGCCGCTGGTGTAAAATTTAATTTGGCTTCCCCGAAACAATTGGGAGAAGTATTATTTGAAAAACTGAAGCTCGATCCAAAAGCTAAAAAAACCAAAACTGGTCAATACGCTACCGGAGAAGATGTTTTATTAAAACTGGCGAGTGAGCATCCTATTGTAGATGATATATTAGGCTTTAGAGAGTTAACAAAACTAAAGTCTACCTATGTAGACGCGCTTCCCTTAATGATTAATCCTAGAACAGGAAGAGTGCATACAAGTTATGCGCAAGCAGTAGCTGTAACTGGGCGCTTAAGTAGTAATAATCCGAATTTGCAAAATATTCCAATTCGAACAGCAAGAGGAAGAGAA
>JBDKJW010000195.1:0-4720 GCA_039796395.1 Bacteroidota bacterium | reverse complement strand
GCTTCCCTTTTATAAAGAGTGTATTTATTGCCAGCAATTTTATTACCCTCACTAAAACAGTAGATACGGATGATTGGCAAGATGTAATTCCAACAATCAAAGCTTTTTTAAAAGAATATTTAGAAAACGGTGGTATAGTGGTGAATGAGGAAGAAGTAGCAAAAGTTAAACAAGAAGCCAGCAATACAGTAAGCGCCGATGATGATGATATAGTTAAGCGTGTTAAAGAATTATTGGAGAACTATGTGAAACCTGCCGTAGAAATGGATGGGGGTGCTATACAATTTAAAAGCTATAATGAAGGAGTTGTAAACCTTATGCTCCAAGGTAGCTGTAGTGGTTGTCCATCATCCATGATCACATTAAAAGCAGGGATTGAAGGAATGATGAAAAGAATGATTCCCGAAGTAAAGGAAGTTGTTGCTGAAGCAGAATAATACAATGGATAAAAATCAAATTATCTCTTTACTAAATAATTCGCATCAAAATTTTGCACATTATTTAGCTTCACTTGATGCGCAAAATTTCTTGTTTGCGCCCGAAGGCAAATGGAGTGCGGGGCAACAGTTATCGCATATCATCAAGAGTGTGGCGCCGGTGAATATGGCTATGCAGCTGCCCCTATTTATTATTAAATGGAAGTTTGGTGTTGCCAACCGCCCTTCTAAAACCTATGAGGCACTCGTTACAAAATATAATGATAAACTTCAGGCTGGAGGTAGGGCTACCGCACAATTTATTCCTCCGATTGTTGCTTTTTCCGAAAAAGAGCAGCTACTACATAAATTGAACACGCTGAATAAAAAACTTTGTTCAAAAGTAAATTCAGCAACAGAAACAACTTTAGACATATACATTCTACCCCATCCTTTATTGGGGAAACTTACTTTACGCGAAATGCTTTATTTTACAGCCTATCATGCCCAGCATCACCAAGCATTGATACAGCAAGCATTAGCCACCAATGAAAGAAAAGATTAAGCTTTTTTGTGTACAATACGCAGATGCTTTTTTAGCAGCTAGCTTAGCTTCTTTTTTAATTTTCTTATTTACGCGTCATAGTGGTATTGGTTTATCCCCCGACTCCATTGCGTACCTAAGTACTTCCGAACATATTGCGCAGTCTTTTTCTTTTACCGATTTTTCGGGTGCCGCATTTGTAAATTTCCCGCTTGGTTACCCTGTATTCCTAACACTTGCTCACGGCTTATTTTCTTTCCCAATACTTAATGCTATACTATTTTCAAGCGTATTATTTATTACCGCTGCTATCATGCGGCAAATGACGAATACAAACAAAATTATTCGATGTTGCTTCTTACTATTTTTTGCTTGCTGTTCACCGCTTTTAGAAGTATATGGCATGCTATGGTCTGAAACCGTATTTGTGCCTTTATGCTTATTCCTGATAAATTATTTATATAAGTATTCAGAAGTTAACACGTATAAAAATCTGATTAAAGCTGCTCTTATTTGTGGATTGCTATTTTTTGTTAGGTACGCGGGTATCGCTGGATTATTAGCTGGGTCATTGATCATTCTTATACAATACAGGGTGGCTATCCAAAAAAGAATAGTTCATGTATTCATTTTTGGTAGCATAAGTATAATACTTCCACTTATTAATCTGATTAGAAATCTACTCATTACGGGTACCTATACAGGCGTACGCCAGCAAGCACAACGTAGTTTATGGGATAATTTATTGGATACCGCTAGTGTAATTACTAATTGGGTGCCTTCTTCACCAACCATTGCTATCAGCATGCTCCTGGCTATTATGCTGCTCGGCGCATCGATGATACTATACGCCGTTCTTAAGCATGCCTCTTTACAAAAAATTGAACTGCCTATTGCCGTTTTTTTTCTTAGCTATATTTCTTTCATACTAACTATTGCAAGTATATCTCGTTTCGAAACACTAAGCAATCGATTACTTATTCCCCTATTCATTCCATTTTTTTTATTACTCTATTATCTTATTTGTAAAAGTGTGGCGGCGGAGAAAAAGACTATTCGCATAATTTCAATATGCTTTTTTATACTCAGCTATAGCGCTTTACAATATCATCACTATCAACAAAATAAAGCTTCTTGGGAAGGTATCGCCAGCGCTGGCATACCGGGTTATGCGGAAGATATGTGGGCCAATTCTGCACTACTGGCGCATATTAAAAAACAGCCTATTGGTAAAGATCAAATCGTTTACGCTAATGCCAACGATGCATTGTACTATGGTACTAAACATAATGCGTTATCACTCCCTCATAAAGATATTCCTGCAGAAATAAAAGTATATGAGGAAAGTAGTCCTATTATACTCGTATGGTTTTTTTATGGGGAAAATGAGGATTTAATTAGTTTAGAAAAAGCACTTGAAAAAAGAACTATTTTACATAGTTATCAATTCAATGATGGCTTGTTGATTTATTGCAAATGACCTTGACCGATCTTATAACACAATTTATAACTGGCTTGCAACAAACAAGTATACTTGAATATATTGGCGTATTCGCAGGTATTGCAAGTGTTTGGTTTAGCAGGAAAGAAAATATATTGGTATATCCTATTGGGCTCATTAACACCACCATCTTCATCTATCTCAGTATAAAAGGACATTTATATGGTGAGGCAAGTGTAAATTTCTATTATACTGTAATGAGTATTTATGGTTGGATAGTTTGGAGTAGAAAAGATATTACCCAAACGCAGCATATCACCAAAATTCAGTTTTCTTCTTCCAAAGAGTGGTTAGCACAATTATTATTTTTTGCTTCTTTCTATATCGTTATTTTTTTCTCTTTGAGCTGGTTGAAAGCAAGCTTTGCCCCCGATGCCATTCCTTGGGCTGATGCATTTGCAAGCGCCACCGCCTATACGGGCATGTGGTTAATGGCACGCAAAAAAGTAGAAAGTTGGATTTGGTGGATAGCAACAAATATTGCCTCTATTCCGTTATACTTTATCAAGGGCTATGTATTTACCAGTGTTCAATTTTTTATACTGCTGATACTAGCCATTGCGGGTTTAATTAGTTGGAGAAAAAAAGCAATTGATGCAGGCAGTTAAAAAAATAGTGGTGATTGGGCCCGAATCTACGGGTAAGAGCACTCTCTGTGAGTTATTGGCACAGCATTATCAAACCGAATGGTGTTCTGAATTTGCCCGGGAGTATTTATTAACCTATGGCAAGCAATACGATGTAAACGATTTACTTACCATTGCAAAAGGACAAATAGCATTAGAAGAAGAATTTACTCAAAAAGTAACTCGCCCCTGGAATGCGCAGCATGCTCCATGGAAAACAAATAGCCCGATTTTATTTATAGATACAGATATGTATGTAATGAAAGTATGGAGCGAATATGTATTTGGTGAGTGTGCTTTTTTTATTCTAGATTCAATCGTAAAAAGAAAATACGATCATTATTTTTTATGTGATATAGATTTACCCTGGGTAAAAGATGAGTTGCGCGAGTATCCCGATGAAAAACCTAGGCAAGAACTATTTCATATTTATAAAGATATGCTCATTAATCAGCATGTGCCCTGGACTTTAATTAGCGGCGATTATGAGCAACGATTGGCAACTGCTATTCAGGTGATGGATAATATAGTCGGTGAGCCAGTCAATAAGAAAGTCGGTAAGCCGTAAGTTATTGATTTAGGGCTTGGCACACGGACTTACCGACTTTCCTACGGACTACCGGACTATTCTTTGCAAATCTTCTTGAATTTGTTTATCTAGATCTGCTTCTACATACCCATTCATAAATTTTTCATATACCCATAATATTACTGGCACAAAAAATAAAAATGCATGATAGGGCTGCTCAGGCTTAATAAACTGATCTATCAATAGAAAAACTAAAAAGATTCCAACAAGTAAAAGTGCCCAGTTAATATTAATACTATAAGAAAGTACCCGCGATAAATCATTGCTTAAATAATAGTATTTGCCTGCCGGCTTATCAAAAAAAGCAATTACGTCTCCATCGATAGATATCAAAATAACTTTTTGTTGTGGATATAAAATAGCGCTTGGATTAACGTATGTTGTGCTAAATTCTTCTCCTGTATTATCAACTCTAAAAACTACATCTAATACTACATTTTGAAATAGTAAAGAAGAAAAAACAAATCCAGTATTTTGGCTATACTTGTTTGTATGAATAACGGTTGCGTTGGTATAAGTAAGAGGCGGTATTTTCATAGTACAATAAAGCTACTAAAAATTTCTATTTTGGCCCTGCTTAGCTGGCGCTTACAGACTCCCAGACTTGGCTTACGGACTTTCTTATGGACTTACAGACTACCTAACTATCTTCTGCAAATCTTCATCATCTTCAATATTGTGCATTTGTTGGACAATTTGAGGGTAACGCCACGAAACCCTTCGGCTCATTGGTTTCACCGTAAATTTTTTGGGGTTAGGTAAACAAGCAATAATCATGGCTGCCTCGACTCTACTTAATTTGGCAGCTGATTTATGAAAATAGTGTTGTGCAGCTGCTTCGATACCAAAAATACCCGGACCCATTTCAATCGTATTCAAGTACACTTCTAGTATTCTTTGTTTACCCCATACCCACTCAATTAATTTGGTGAAATATATTTCAGGTACTTTTCGAATATACTTTGTGTACTTACCGCCTTGCCATAAAAAAACATTTTTGGCCGTTTGCTGGGTAATGGTGCTAGCACCGCCACCTAAAGGAAT
>JBDKJW010000194.1:0-4775 GCA_039796395.1 Bacteroidota bacterium | reverse complement strand
CCCATATCGGCCCAACTAAGTGTAGGGTAATTAAAGATGGAAGAATATTTTGCTTTGCCTGTTAAGAGTTGCTCCGTCATTTCATCTCTACTAATGCCTAATGTTTCTGCAGCACTATATAAATACAAACCATGACCAGCTTCGTCTTGTACTTTCGCTAATAAAATGGCTTTGCGGCGGAGCGATGGAGCGCGGGTAATCCAATTGCCTTCGGGCAACATGCCTACTATTTCACTATGGGCATGCTGACTAATTTGCCGAATTAATGTTTGGCGATACTTTTCGGGCATCCAATCTTTTGGTTCAATCCGAATTTCTTTGTCGATTTTATCTTGGAAAATTTGCTCCTGCTCCATAATTGGTGAATATGTACAAAAATACAAAATACTAACACACGTTAGTATGAAATGTTTAAGAAAATGGGGTTGCTGTTAGGCTATTTGGCATCAAAATCTACCACAACCGTTTTGGTTTTGGGGTGAGATTGACAAGTAAGGATAAATCCAGCAGCAATTTCATCGGGCTCCAAACCATACACCACATCCATCTTCACCTCCCCTTCAATCAATTTTGCTTTACAGGTACAGCAAACACCGCCTTTACAAGCAAAGGGCAAATCAGCGCTTTGTGCTAAGGCAGCATCTAATATCGATTCACCATTATTCGCCAATTCAAAATCAAACGCCACCCCATCTAGTTTTATGGTGATGTTGCTTTTTATAGTTAATGAAACGTCAATGGTCTGTGCTTTATCGTCAATCGTCAATCGTCTATCGTTTTTCTTTCCTACCCCAAACAGCTCCACATGAATTTTTGCTGCATCAACGCCGCTAGTTGCTAAATTATTTTTTACAGTTTCCGTCATGCTTTGTGGTCCGCAAATAAAATAAGCATCAATTTTATGCTTATCTATAGCTTTTGCAAATAGTGCTTCACATTTGTCTGCATCGATTCTTCCAAATTGAATAGCCGCATCCGTTTTTTCGCGCGAGAGAATATAGATAACCCGAAAGCGATTGATGAATTTATTCTTAAGCGCCTCTATAGCTTCACGAAAAATAATGGAATGCCTGTTTTTATTTCCATACACTAAAGTGAAAGTACTACTAGGCTCAGTAAGTAAAGTTGTTTTAATGATTGATAATATCGGTGTAATACCACTGCCAGCCGCAAATGCAGCGTAGTTAAGGCTTTGGGAAGATGATAGGGGGGTGAAGAATTTGCCCAAGGGGGGCATTACTTCTAGGGTATCTCCAATGGTAAGTTTAGTGTTAGCATAAGTTGAAAATATACCGCCCCGTACTTTTTTTATAGCCACTCGCAATTCATTATCTAAAGGTGAGCTGCAAATGGAATAAGATCTTCTGATATCTTTTCCGTCAATATCTTTTTTTAAAGAAATGTATTGTCCTTGTGTAAATTGGAATAATGCTGTTTTTTCTGCAGGAATGGCAAAAGCAATTGATACACAATCTGCAGTTTCTTTACGAATATCCTTTATGGTTAGATGATGAAATTTTTGTGACATCCTACTTAGTTACTTATTCTACCTATTTACTTATCTACAACCACTCCTCCTACGAGCATGCTCACCATATTCTCCGTAAGCGCTTCCGCTGAAATTTTTTGCGTACTACGATGCCAGCTTTCAATACCACCAATAGCATGTAATAAAATTAGTACAGCCGTGGGAGCGTCTATCGGTTTAATTTCTTTTTGTCGGATACCCATTTCAATGATGGCAGCAAATCGTTTGCGATACATGCGTCGCTGGTTTTGAAAATTAGAAAGATAGGGGTCTGATAAATGTTTCCATTCTCTATCACTTACATACACTTCTTCATAATGATGGATCATTTCATCAATATGAAAGCGGATTAAGTTTTCTACTTTTTGTAAGGCATTCACTTTTTCAGATTCTACCTCATCCATTTTATGCATAAAGCGGTTGGCAACACCGAAACAAAGCTCATGCAATAACTCTGTTTTTGATTTTATATGATTGTATAAACTTGCAGCTTCTACGCCAACTGATTCTGCCAAATCGCGCATACTAGCTGCTTTAAAGCCTTTTTCCCGGAAAAGTTCGGCGGCCTTGCTTACAATAACTTCTTTGCGAGAGCTGTTTTTTTCAATCTGAATTCTAGCCATTCTGTAAATATACAACACTAACAATTGTTAGCAATAAAATGTATAAATATTTTATTATTCGTTAGTTTAAGGTATTCCACATGGGATGCCCTAATTTCGCACCCCAACAATCAAAAAATTTTCTATGTCTTTAGTCGTTGTTGGGTCTATGGCATTCGACGCCATCGAAACGCCCTTTGGAAAGAGTGATAAAATTATTGGTGGTGCAGGTACTTATATTGCCTGGTGCGCTACAAATTTTACATCCGTAAAACAAGTATCTGTGGTAGGGGGCGATTTTCCGCAGGAAGAATTAGACGCACTTACTGCACGTAATGTTGATTTGACAGGTGTGCAAATTAAAAAAGACGAGAAAACTTTTTTCTGGAGTGGGAAGTATCATATGGATATGAACACCCGCGATACATTAGATACACAACTAAATGTATTGGCCAATTTTGAACCGGTAGTTCCGGATAGTTTTCAAGATTGTGAGTTCTTAATGTTAGGTAATTTATTACCTGCGGTACAAAGAAGTGTGATTGAGCAAATGAAAACACGCCCGAAATTAATCGTGATGGATACGATGAACTTTTGGATGGAAACCATGTACGATGAGTTATTGAAGACATTGAAAATGGTAGACTTGCTCATGGTAAATGATAGTGAAGCCCGTCAATTAAGTGGTGAATATTCATTGGTAAAAGCAGCCCAGAAAATTATGACCATGGGGCCCAAATACCTCATCATAAAAAAGGGAGAACATGGTGCTTTACTATTTCATGGCACAAATGTATTCTTTGCACCTGCATTACCTTTAGAAGAAGTGTTCGACCCAACCGGGGCGGGAGATACTTTTGCCGGAGGCTTCATCGGACATATAGCTCGTACAAAAGATATTTCATTTGAAAATATGAAAACAGCTATTATCATCGGAAGCGCAATGGCATCTTTTTGTGTTGAAAAATTTGGCACACAACGATTACGTGAAATTTCTAAAGCGGATATTGATGCACGCTTAGAAGAATTTGTACAATTGGTAAACTTTGATATTTCTTTGAAGTAATCCATTATATTTGCAATCGATGACAATAATGAAACATACAAAACGCACAAAGAAACATCCTTAACGGAAGGGTTCTGTACGTTTGTATACAAGTATATAACAGAGACCTTCCGAATTGGAGGGTCTCTTTTTTTTAATCATAAAACCTCCACCATAGGTGGGGAGATAAAATTGGGGGGAACAATAATGAAAGTAGCTGTAGTAGGCGCAACAGGCCTGGTAGGAACCAAAATGTTACAAGTGTTAGCAGAGCGTAATTTTCCAGTTACAGAAATAGTACCTGTAGCATCGGAACGTTCAGTAGGTAAAGAAGTGTCTTTTAAAGGAGTTAACTACAAAGTGGTGAGCATGGAAGATGGTATTGCAGCTAAACCAGCAGTAGCCATATTTTCAGCAGGTGGTAGTACTTCTTTAGAGTGGGCACCAAAATTTGCAGCTGCGGGTATTCGGGTAATTGATAATTCATCGGCATGGAGGATGGATCCTACCAAAAAACTAGTAGTGCCAGAAGTAAATGCAAGTGCGCTTACTAGTGAAGATTATATCATTGCCAATCCCAATTGCTCTACTATTCAAATGGTGGTGGCATTGCAGCCCTTACATATAAAATACCGTATTAAAAGAGTTGTAGTGAGTACATATCAAAGTGTTACTGGTACGGGGAAAAAAGCGGTTGATCAGCTCTTCAACGAAAGAAAGAATATCTCGGGAGAGATGGCGTATAAATACCAAATCGATTTGAATGTAATTCCACAGATCGATGTTTTCTTGGATAATGGGTATACCAAAGAAGAAATGAAAATGGTAAATGAAACCAAGAAAATTATGCAAGATGATAGTATTCGTGTAACAGCTACTACTGTGCGTATACCTGTTGTAGGCGGACATAGTGAAAGCGTGAATATTGAATTCGAAAATGATTTTGATTTGGCCGAACTCAAAAGTATTTTAGAAAATGCACCCGGTATAATTGTACAAGATGATACCACTAATCAGCAATACCCCATGCCTTTATGGGCGCATGAAAAAGATGAAGTATTTGTTGGGCGCTTACGCAGAGATGAAACACAAGCAAACACATTAAATATGTGGATTGTAAGCGATAACTTACGCAAAGGTGCAGCTACCAATGCGGTACAAATTGCGGAGTACTTATTGGATAAGGGGATTATATAGTTGCGAGTTACGTGTTACGGGATACGAGTTATTTAAATTGAATTCGCCTAGGCGAACCAGATTATTTGAGTATTAGTGCGAATGCTGATTGGGCATGTAGATTGGTATGCCGATTATAGTCATGGTATACGCCTTGTTTACAGTAGGGTAAAACTCAATGGTAGTTGGGTATTGTATACAGCTATCATGAAAAATAAGGGCCTGCGACATTTAATTAGTGATGAAAATTTTGCAGATGTGTATAGGTATTGATAATTTTATTAAAACCAACAGATCGCTATGAGAAATTTGATGTATGCCAGTTTAGTTATTTTATTAGTTGCATGTAATCAACCAAAAGAGCCAATCGGTACAATTACCGATTCTTCGGTATTTGTTACCAATGATACCATCCCTGAAATAA
>JBDKJW010000193.1:0-4779 GCA_039796395.1 Bacteroidota bacterium | reverse complement strand
CGGCGGTGTAGACGACGGTCATCCCGATGCGGCGCGTAGCTACTCGGTACCAGTACTTTTCTCAACTCCCGGTTCATACCGCGCATTCGTCTCCTTTGTACCGGAAGGCATGAATGAACAGATCGTCACAACCTTCGATGTCATCGTTGCGGACAATACTTTTTCAGTCGATTCATTTGGTTGGGCGCCGCGCGAGAAATGGTGGTATCTTCTCACGATCTCGTTCCTTATCTGTTTTCCCATCTTTCGACTTACTCTTAAAGGAGGTAGAAATAGCAATATTGCCCCCCGTAATCCTGCCAAATTTAAAATGAGCTGGATCCCATAAAATTTTGTTTACTTGATACCCGAGTGAATCTACCTGATATGGATTTAATACAGCCCCTGCAGTAATATTTACTTTTTCAAAGAGTGTACTTCTTGCGTACAATGTAAACTGTCCGAGTTTAAAACTATCTGCTAAAAAATTATAGGATGAATTAAAACCAAATCCATCTATTAACCTTACTTTCTTCCCCTTTTTATCCGTTGTATCTTTAGTTTCTTTCACTTTCATCTCTAATAAATTATCAATCCCAAAACTCAATCCACCAAAAGCACCTTCTCCAAAAGAACCAATTACTCCACCCTGAAATTGTGAAAACCGCAATACCCTTCCGGTGGTATCTACTTGTGTAGAATAATGATATCTTTTACCAAAATCGGGTTGATAGTTTAAAGAAATCGAAGGCCTTATTTCATGCCTAATAGCAATAATATTACTTGTTGGTTTGAAGGCATAAGTTCCAAAAATTCTTGTATTTGCAGAAATACCAAAACTCATTTGTCTGGCAGTATAAAACCCTCTTTGCTTAACAGTATCCACTCGCTTATTGGTAGAATCCCAACTTAAAAAAGTTCTTTGTCCGTACCAACGCTCTTCATAAGAAACAGATGGAGCAATGGTTATTGGCCCTAAGGAAGGCAAGGCTAGCGTAATTGGAATACTATGTTGAGCACCATATTGCGCAGTATCTAAAAGCTTTCTAAAATTAAAAGCGGTATCATAAAATGAAAACTGATTTTGGAAATTACCACTATAGCCAATACCCATTTTCTCATACCATTTTACTTCGCCTACTTTATCTTCCTTTTGAAATGGGTAGAATGTTACGACATTAAAATTAACCGTGGGTAAATTTAAGTTCACCAATCGCAAATTATTATTTTGGTTATGGTTAAGGTTTACCGACATATTGTATTTACCCCTCCAATCTTTACTATAGCTAATGGATGAACTTAATTGATTCTGAAAATTAATAAATGGATTATTAAACACAGTTTGATTAAATCGGGTACTACCAAAGTTTACATTTGCTGAAAAAGTTGTTCCTGGCCGAGCGCGGGTATCCTGACTATGATTCCAATTAATCATAAAAGAACGAATATTCGTAAACTCATCTTTCGATCCCACATTTCGGTTTAAGCTCTTTGTATTTTGAAAAGTAACATTCAAGCCTCCAGTAAAGGCATATCGCTTAATATATTTTGAATTAACATTCAACATCCATCCCCCAAAAGAGTAGATATTGCTTCTTAAAGTAACATCTACATTATCATTTATAACTTTATAATAACCAAGACCTTCCAAGCCTAAACCAAAATCTGGGCTGGCGGTAAACGCAGGGGGCAATATACCTGAATGCCTCCCTTTACTTAAAGGGAAAATACCAAAAGGAATACCTATCGGCATAGGCACCCCTTCAAACTCAGGGAACGACGGGCCAGCAATACCGAATTTGTTATTAATGATTTTCATTTTGCTGGTACGAAAATTATAATGTGGGGTATCTAAATTACATGTTGTAAATCGCGCCCTTTTGGCAAAAACTTCTGTAGCACTTACTTTCTTCAAATCAACTGCATTCACGTAAATTTCGCCTTCTTGAAAAAACGTATTTCTGGTAAGCCCCTTACCCGATTTCATATTATACAAGATGGTATCGCTAACTGACTTCATTTCTCCTTGTACAAATTGTGGTTTACTTAGCGGATTACCCGAACTATCTAGTGAACCATAGGCTTTTACCAGTTGGGTTCGTTGATCGTAACTAATAGTTGATGCATCTAATTTTAAATCCGTATAATTTACTTTTGCTTTTCCATAGAGAAAAAATTCTTTAGTATCAATAACCAAAACACCCGAATCCTCTGCCACATATTTAATAGGAGCATCGATGGAGTCTTTCGAAATCGTTACTGTATCAATTTTTTGTGCTAAAGAATCGGAATTTGGCTTTTTAGTTACGGTATCAATACCACGCTTTGGTATAAGTGTATCCCTAATTTGTAAAAAATTGTTAAAAGAATAATTGCCCGCAAAAACAGGATCTATAGAAACTGTTAATATCGTTAAAAACGATGTTAGAACAATAGTAAGCCTGATATTTACGTTAATTTTACAGATTCTATTCATGATAACGCCACAAAATTAGGCTTAAACTGCGGAAAAGGGTAATTGTGGTTCAATGTTCAAGTATTTGATATGATTAAACAATATTTCGCTGCTTTTATTTTGTTAATGCTTGCCATCGGATCTTTTTCTTTTACGGATAAAGACAAAAAGCCAATTCAGAAGCAAGGGTTAAAAAGAATTGTGATTGATGCTGGTCATGGGGGTTCAGATCCTGGGGCAAAAGGCAAATACTCTACTGAAGCGGCTATTTCTCTTTCCATTGCCTTAAAGCTTGAGAAAATGATGGCCGATGAAATGCCTGATGTGGAAGTTGTAATGACGCGTAGAACGGATGTATTTGATCATGTTACACGAAAAGCAGAAATAGCTAATCAAGCCAAGGGTGATTTGTTTTTATGTATTCATGTAAACTCTGCAGACCCCATTTCACATCGAGAATTCATAGGGTACAGAACAGAAACTTATTATAAAGGGAAAGGGAAAAAAAAGAAAAAATATACTAGAAAGGTAAAAGATTATAGGCATTGGACCTCACCTAATCCGGCCAAAGGAACGGAAACATTTATATACCCTGTTGATAAAACAGGCGGCAGAATGAATGCTTTAAGTAAGAATGAAGATCTGTACTTAGATAGTGCTACTATAAAGGAAATGAAAGAATTTGAGAAGAATGACCCTGCAAAAATGATGCTGATGAGTATGAAAGCGCAAACTTATTTTCAGCGCAGCGCAGATTTAGCACTTACTGTAGAGGATGAGTTTAAAAAAGTAGGACGAATTAGTAGGGAAGCAAAGCAAAGAAGAGAAGGTATATTTGTATTATATGCAGTTGCTATGCCAGCTGTATTGGTGGAAACGGGCTTTATTTCTAATCAAGAAGAAGAAGACTATTTAAATAGTGAAGAAGGCCAAAGAGAAATATGCGACGTACTAATTAAATCACTAAAACGGTATAAATACTCGCTAGAAAAGCAAGGTACAGGGGCTGGCGCGATGATCAGTAGGAAATAGCAGAAACAACGTACCTTTGCGTGGGCAAATAACCAAGCAAAGATGAAAATTTCTAATGAAACAAAGGTTGGGGCTTTAACAGCTATTGCGATTACGTTCCTTATTCTTGGATTTAATTTTTTGAAAGGAAGAACACTTTTCAAAACAGGCAACTATTTACATGCCCGATATACAGATACAAAAGGGTTAATGATCTCTAACCCTGTTTTTGTGAATGGGTTTCAAGTAGGCGCCGTAGCTGATATTGAAAATGCTGATCAACAACTTTCTTCTATTGTTGTATCAATCAAGTTAAAAGATAATTATCAAATTCCAGCAAATTCTGTTGCAACCATTAATAGCAACCCACTAGGTGCCCCAAGCATAAATATTGCATTGGGTACTGGTAATACATTCCTTCAATCGGGCGATACACTACAAACGGCGGCCAGTGGCGGTTTATTAGGCGGCGTAATGGATAAATTGAACCCCGTTGCAGATCAATTAAAAACCACCATCCATACGCTAGATAGTGTACTCAAAAATGTGAATACCATTTTCGACCCCACTACAAAAAATAATTTACAGTCTGTAATTGCAAATGTAAATAAAACAACTGCAAGCTTAGTTGCCTCATCTGCGTCTCTAGAAGCTATGTTAAGCAAGCAAACAGGAACCATCGCTAAGTCGATGGATAATGTAAACAGTTTTACAAAGAATCTGAGTGATAATAATGATAAGATTACCCAATCCTTAACCAATGTATCAAAAGCAACAGATAATATAGCGAAAGCCGATTTATCGGGTTCTGTTGAAAAACTTAAACAAGCAATTGCTAATATGAATACGGTAATTGCTAAGATGAATTCGCAAGATGGTTCTTTAGGTAAGCTCATCAACGATAAGTCATTATACAATAATCTTAACAATACCATAAGAAGCGCTAATATATTAGTTGATGATC
Organism: Bacteroidota bacterium; assembly: GCA_039796395.1. Taxonomy (GTDB): domain Bacteria; phylum Bacteroidota; class Bacteroidia; order Chitinophagales; family Chitinophagaceae; genus Sediminibacterium. The sequence continues at coordinate 370 of JBDKJW010000193.1, read as the reverse complement.
TTCGTATGCACCCCAAACGTTATGTGAACATATCTGTGTTTGGCAAGAAAGATAAAACGGGCGCGCTTACTGCACCAGTTAATGATTCTTTGTTGAAGCAATAAATACATGAAAAAAAGTATTGTTTATTGGCTCCTTTTTTTACTACCAGGTTTTTTACTTGCCCAAAAACCTGTAGCCGATACGAGTATGAGTGATACTAAACGGCTCGATATCTTATTTGCAGATAGGTATAATGTACAAACAAAAGATAGTACTGTACTAGTATCCTTAGCAGGAAATGTTCGTGTGCAGCAAGGGAAAACACTTTTTTATACAGATAGTGCTGTATTAAACCGACAATTAAATACACTTGAAGCATTTGGAAATG
>JBDKJW010000192.1:0-4781 GCA_039796395.1 Bacteroidota bacterium | reverse complement strand
ATATCGGCTAGTCCAATAAGCCAGCCATCTGCAGCTAATTCCAATGCAAAAGCTTTGCCTAAACCCGAAGCAGCTCCGGTAATAAATGCACGTTTGTGTAGATGTTGAGTAGTTAATGCATACATAAGCAATTGTTTGGTATATGAATGTACAATTTGATCGGTATAAAGCAGGATTTCGCCGAATAATTTAAGTGCTTCACCACTCATAAAGCCATAAAATACTGATTACAAATTAGTTCTATCTTTAATCTTTCCAAAACCTGCACGATTGAAAAATTACCTTCTTTTAGCAAGCTTCGTTTTTGTGTTATCCTGTAAGGAGAAAAAAAATCCTACACCGGAAAAAACAAATGATAAACCGCAAGCAACCATTGTAGACGTGTTAATTGCCGGCGGCTCTTCGGTATCCAATACAGTTGAAGTGAATGGCGCTGTTATTCCCTATGAAACAGTTACCATTAATCCGGAAATAAGCGGCCGATTAACTTACTTGAATGTGCCAGATGGTGCGAAAGTGAGCGCCGGCACGGTATTGGCAAAAATTAATGATGCCGATTTACAAGCTAGTTTGAATAAAACAAAAGTATTGCTCGATTTAGCACAGAAAACAGAACAACGCTTGCGCAAACTCGTAGCTATTAACGGCATAAATCAGGCCGATTATGATGCTGCTTTAAGCCAGGCAAATAGTTTGAAAGCAGATTTAGCCGTAATACAAGCGCAGCTCGATAAAACAGTGGTAAAAGCACCTTTTAGTGGTGTATTAGGCTTGAGAATGATTTCGCCTGGTGCATTCGTTTCTCCCACCACTGCAATATCTACTTTACAGCAAGTAGATAAAGTGAAAGTAGATTTTAATGTTCCTGAATTATATACAGCACTTATTAAAAAGGGTGGCATGGTAACCATTCAAACCAATGAGAATAGTTTGAAAAGGAAAGCTACAATTGTGGCCACCGACCCACAAATAAATGCTACTACAAGAAACCTAAGAGTGCGTGCAGTATTAGAAGGCAATCCTATTGAACCGGGTACTTTTGTAAAAGTTTTATTAGAAGAGAAGGGTGGAAGAAATACCATTTTAGTACCTACAAATACCATAATACCAGATGCTACTGCAAAAAAATTGATTTTGGTAAAAGAGGGAAAAGGAGTGATGGTTAGCGTACAAACAGGGTATAGGGGTACTGGTGCTGTTGAAATTACAAAAGGCGTGAAGCCCGGTGATAGCATAGTAGTTACCGGTGTTTTATTTGTACGCCCGAATCAACCAGTAAAAATAAGGGGGGTTAAAAAACTAAGCGATTTAATTAAAGAACAGCCGGAAAACTAGTACATGAATATTTCAGAATTAGCACTCAAGCGACCTATACTTGCTACCGTAATGAATATTCTCATTGTGCTATTTGGCATTGTGGGTTATAACTTTTTATCGGTACGGGAATACCCTGCCATTGACCCTCCAATTGTAAATGTGCGCACCTCTTATGCAGGTGCCAACTCCGATATTATTGAAAGCCAGATTACAGAACCACTGGAGAAAGCTATTAATGGTATTCCGGGTATTCGGAGTATTTCTTCTTCCAGCCAAAATGGTGCTAGTAATATCACTGTAGAATTTAATATTTCAGCAGACTTAGAAGCTGCAGCTAATGATGTGCGAGATAAAGTGAGTCAAGCTACTCGTAATTTGCCGCAAGATATAGATGCACCACCCGTTGTAAGTAAATCGGATGCGAATAGTGATTTTATTATTTTGATGGCTGTACAGAGTAGAACGAAAGGATTACTCGAGTTAAGCGATTATGCAGAAAATGTTTTACAAGAAAGATTTCAAACCATTCCGGAGGTAAGTGCCGTTGGGATTCTAGGGCAAAAACGCCCAGCTATGCGTATATGGATTAACCCCGATAAATTGAATGCGTATAATATTGCATTCAGTGATATTCGTACGGCATTAAATACAGAGAATGTAGAAATTCCTTCCGGAAAAATTTATGGCGATAATACGGAACTCACAATTCGTGCATTAGGCAGATTAACAACTGAAAAAGATTTTAGGGATTTAATTATTCGTCAAGATGCAAGCGGTATTGTACGTTTATCGGATATTGCAAAAGTTGAGATTGGTCCAGAGTCGGAAGAATTCAGCTGGCGACTAAATGGTGTAGCTGCAGTGGGTTTGCAAGTTATTCCACAACCCGGGGCGAATTATATTAAAATTGCTGATGAGTTTTACAAGCGGTTGGCTGAAATACAGAAAACGGAAAAAGGAGATTTTGAGTTAACAACACTCATTGATCAAACATTAAATGTTAGAAGATCAATACAAGAGGTAGAAGAAACCTTGTTGATTTCTTTTAGTTTAGTGGTATTGGTAATTTTCTTCTTCTTTAGAAATTGGTTAATTGCCATAAGGCCATTGATTGATATCCCCATTTCATTGGTGGCAACTTTTTTCATTATGTACTTAGCAGGGTTCTCTGTTAACGTACTTACATTGTTAGGCATTGTATTGGCAACTGGCTTAGTTGTGGATGATGGTATAGTAGTAACGGAAAATATTTTTAGAAAATTAGAAGGGGGCTTACCCATTCGTAAAGCGGCACTAGAAGGGAGTAAAGAAATTTTCTTTGCTGTAGTATCTACATCCATTACGTTAGCGGTAGTATTCTTGCCAGTGATATTTCTACAAGGTTTTGTTGGCAGTTTATTTCGTGAATTTGGTATCGTAGTAGCTGGTGCGGTATTAATTTCAGCCTTTGTATCACTTACGATTACGCCCGTATTGAATGTGTATTTGAATAAGAAAGATGCTGGTCATGGTAAGTTCTATGAAATGACAGAACCATTTTTTAAAGGCATGGAAAATGGATATAAGCGACTGCTTGCTGCTTTTTTGGGTATTCGTTGGATGGCATGGGGCATTGTAATTGCTTGTTTAGCTGCTATATATTTTGTGGGGGTGAATATGCAGAGTGAGTTAGCGCCCATGGAAGATAGAAGTAGTATTCGTTTTCAAATGACTGGTCCTGAAGGGGCCAGCTATGGGTATATGTATGAAACAGGCGATAAGTTGATGAATTATCTCCATGATTCTATTCCGGAAAGAAAATTCGTGTTTGTTGCCATGCCTGGTTTTGGTGGAAGTGGTGTAAACTCTGGAACCGCACGTATTAAATTAGTAGAGCCAGGTGAAAGAACAAAAAGCCAAAGCGATATTGCGAAGGAAATAGCAAAGAAATTACCCCGGTTTAATAATGCCAGAATTTTTCCGGTAGAGGAGCAAACGATATCTGTAGGTATAGGCTCGCGTGGTTCATTGCCTGTGCAGTTTATTTTACAGAATTTAAAATTTGAAAAAATCAAAGCGATTATCCCTAAGTTTTTAGAGGAAGCCAAGAAAGACAAAACTTTTCAGAATGTTGATGTGAATTTGAAATTTAATAAGCCTGAATTACAAATGACCATCGATCGTATTAAAGCGAAAGATTTAGGTTTATCTATTCAAGATGTGGGGGATGTTGTATCGAGCGCATTTAGTGGAAGAAGGTTGGCATATTTCATTATGAATGGGAAGCAGTATCAGGTAATTTCTCAGGTTGAGTATGGTGATAGAAGAGAGCCGGCCGATATTAAAAAATTGTATGTGCGTAATAATAGAGGCGAACGAATTCCATTAACCGCTGTAGTAAAGCTGGAAGAAAATTCAAATCCACCCACACTATACCACTATAATCGATTTAAAGCAGCTACTATTTCGGCCTCATTAGCTGATGGGAAAACGATTGGTGATGGCGTAAAAGCCATGCAGCAAGTAGCGGATAAGCTGTTAGATGAAAGTTTTAAAACAGCCTTGAGTGGCGCATCACGCGATTATGCAGAGAGTTCTTCGAATACTAGTTTTGCATTTGGTTTAGCGTTAATCTTAATTTACTTGGTATTGGCGGCTCAATTTGAAAGCTTTAAGGATCCTTTTACGATTATGATTACGGTACCATTAGCACTTGCTGGTGCTTTGTTAAGCTTATGGATATTTGATCAAACACTAAATATCTTCTCTCAAATAGGAATGATCATGCTCATAGGCTTGGTAACTAAAAATGGTATTTTAATTGTTGAGTTTGCCAATCAAAAAAGAGAACATGGGTTGCCGAAACGAGAAGCCGTATTAGAAGCATCAGCACAGCGATTACGCCCCATTTTAATGACAAGCTTAGCAACGGCTTTAGGTGCCTTGCCTATTGCACTGAGCCTTGGCGCAGCTGCAAGCAGTAGAATGCCCTTGGGTATTGTAATTGTAGGTGGTATCTTATTTTCTTTGTTACTTACTTTGTTTGTAATTCCGGCAGTATATACCTTTATATCCAGTAAACATGAGGCTAAGAAATTAGAAGTTACGGAGTGATTGGATTAGTAACTAAGTAAATAGGTAACTAAGTAATATTGTTTATAGAGTTTATAAAGTGTATATGTATTTTGTCACCCTGAGCTTGTCGAAGGGTCGCATCCCGCAACTATTATGTATGAATAATATAAGCGATATAAGGAGAGACTATAAATTAAGATCTTTTGATGAGAAAGATGCTGCAGAAAACCCTTTCGATCAGTTTGATCGTTGGTGGGAAGAAGCTACTTCAAGTGATATTGATGAAGTGAATGCAATGACTTTGGGTACCGTAAATGCAGCCGGACATGTAAGTACAAGAATAGTGTTGCTGAAAGGATATACCAGAGAAGGGTTTGTATTTTTTACAAACTATCATAGCAGTAAAGGCA
>JBDKJW010000191.1:0-4815 GCA_039796395.1 Bacteroidota bacterium | reverse complement strand
TACAAAACAATTCGCAAAGAATTTACGTACAGAAGTTTCAAGCGCAGCTTTAGTGTAGATGAAAAAATCAACACAGAGAATATTCAAGCGCGTTATGAAGATGGTGTATTGAAACTCTTACTTCCGAAAAAAGATGAAGTGAAAGTTTCCCCTAAGCAAATAGCGATTCAATAAGCAATCGTTTTTCATAGCAGATGGTTTTGGTTAAAAGAAAGCCCCCGCCTAAGCGGGGGCTTTTGCATGAAAGCAACTTATTTCTTTTTACGCAAATCAATGGTATAGTACAAATTCAAAATTGTTCCGTTATTATATTGAAATACGTTCTGGCCATTAATTTGCCTGCCTAATTGCAATATCTGCTGCAAGAATCCCCCTTCTACCCTAACTGTTTTATTGAAGCGATATCCGAGCATCACAGCTACCCTATTTTGATCAAAAATATTTTGGTTAACATTCTTTCCAAAACCAATTACTATTTCATTATAACCAGCAGCATACCAGGTTTTATCTTGCATGTTAGGTTTATTCAAAGGTAATTGTGCGCGGAACATATATCGCATTCGGTTGAGATACACAAAATCATCTGCTTTAACAGAGGCAGGATTCAAAAAACGCCCAATCCATCTTTGCTCCAACATAAAACGGTGACTTATTTCAAGCCTACCAATTGCATCAGTAATTGTTACCATTTGATATAAGCGATGTTCCGGAAAAGTTTTGCCAGCTGCATGCAAAGGGTAATCACCATAATTGAATGTTTGGGCCCACGCATAACCTGCGCGTAATTGTACTTTTTTATTGAGTTGATAATTGACACCTGTTCGCAGTAATCCTTGCTGCCAATCGTTCACCCAATTATCTCTTCGCCATTGGTATTCAATATGTCCGCTCCATTTATCATTGAATTTAAAAGTAGCAAACTGATTCCACCAACCAATTAAATTATCATCACTAAGACGTGTGTTTTGTGCGTTTGCACAAATTGAAAGACCCATAGCAACCCATATAGCTATCAGTTTCAAATAATTTTTACTGAAGTTCATGAAAACTTTTTTGTAGCGATGCCTCGTGAAAAATACGGGCCATCCCGCTTTTAACAAGAATGTGCATTCATCTCAACCGTTGCACCAATACCTCTTTCAGTAATAGCACTACACATTTGTTTCATCGTATCAAACTCCCCTTGTTTTACTGCGTATTTTCCTTTGTGGTGAATAAAGAGTGCGCACTGTTCTGCTTGTTGCTCGGTATGGTCGCATACTTCTATTAAGGTTTGTATAACCCATTCAAAAGTATTGACCTCATCATTCCATACAATTAGGCTACAAGATTGATGACTATCAGTTAGGATATCTGTTTCTGCAGACTCCCAAGGCGATACAGCACTCATTACTACAGCGTTGCTCATACCGCAAATGTAGCACTGAGATAGGTTTTCAGCAATATTTCTCTCAAGTTGACAAAAAACTGTATTTTTTTTTGTTGTTAGGCTGCACTCCCCTATTTTTGCACTCCCAATCAAAAAAAGGGAGTTTAGCTCAGTTGGTTTAGAGCATCTGCCTTACAAGCAGAGGGTCGGCGGTTCGACCCCGTCAACTCCCACAAATAGTCCCGCCTCTGGCGGGATTATTTATTTTTACCCATGATAATGCTCAATGATAAGTTGTGGTTTCCACCCGTTGAGGAAGCCTTGGAAGATGGTTTGCTGGCGATGGGTGGCGACCTTCATCCTGAGCGTTTAAAATTGGCTTATCAAAAGGGTATTTTCCCTTGGTTTGATGGTCGTACTCCACTTTGGTGGAGCCCCGATCCGCGTTTTGTTTTATACCCCAACAAATTAGTGGTTGCAAAAAGCATGCGATCTGTTTTGCGTAGTGATCGTTTCACATTCAAGATCAATACTGCTTTTGAAGCCGTGATGCGCAATTGTATGCAAGTAAATCGCAATCAGCAAGATGGTACTTGGATATCGGAGGAACTCATTCGTTCATTTATTGTGTTACACCAAGAAGGTTTAGCGCATAGTGCTGAGTGTTGGGAAGGCGATGAATTGGTGGGCGGCTTATATGGTATACGCATGGGCAATTTATTTTTTGGAGAAAGTATGTTCAGCAAAAAATCGAATGCAAGCAAATATACTTTTATCCATTATGTACATCAATTACAAAGTGAAGGCGTAACGCTGATTGATTGTCAGGTTTATACAGAGCACTTGGAAAGCTTGGGAGCGGAGATGATAAGTAGGTCGGCGTTTGTGAGGATGTTGGGTTGCGCCGGAACTGCTACTTAGCTTTTGCGGCAGATGCATTACTCAAGTTTTTTATCGACAGTCGTTTTAATCAATTCACCAGTTTCATTATATAATTTAAATTCACCTATTGCTTTATTTTGAATGAATTTCCTTTCTTGTTTTAATTGCCCGTTTGAATGATAAAACCTTTCATATCCGTCTAATTTTCCTCCTTTATAATTTTGTTCATAATAAATAACCCCATTATCAAAGTAAGCGATTGATTTTCCGTCTAATTCTCCATTTTTGTAGTTCGTAATTCTATTGGGCTTGTCTATTGAATAATAAGCGTAGTAAATAAACTCGCCTTCTCTAACTCCATCTTTGAAGTTTTGAATTTCCCAAACTTTATATTTAAGTAACTGTAAATCTGGAATTGAGTCTTGAGAAATTTTTTTGTCATACCGAAGTCGAGTAACTATACCTTCTGGGTCGAGATATTTAATCCATTTGCCATCATAATTTCCATTTTTGTATAACCCTTCTGATTCTAAGTATCCATTATTGTAGAAATATTTCCAATGTCCAGTTGGTGCATTATTTTCTAGTTTGCCAATAGCAATTAAACCACCTGCCTCATTTTTCCATTCAGCGTTAGCTGGATTTGATTTAAAATATTGTAGTGACTTATAATCGAACGCTGATACATACTTTTTTTGTCGACTTCTGGTACACAAATCTGTTGCCATTGCATTGTTTTGCAAATAAGCCCAAATTACCCATTCTTCATTTTCTCTAACAAATAAACCACACGAAGCGTCACTCAATGCTGTATATATAGTCACAGTCTTTACGTCTATTTTTCCCTTAAATATTTCGTCAATTTGAAATTCAATTTGCCTTTGTTTGTATACAGTTTCTTTTGTATTTATTATTACTTTAGTAGCCTTACCTGAAATAATAAACTCACTGTTATTGTAATCTTTTATAGTTACAGGGCCCCCAAAATTTCCACAAGAACAAGCAATAAGATTAATCGGTAGCGCTAATATAAAAATCAGTATTCGCATCATTTTATGCGTTTTAGGGTTTCGCGTATTGTATTAACCCCCTTACTCTTCGGCTCATCAGCAAAGCGAATGATACCCTTCTTCTTTGGCAAATAATAGTCATGAGCATATAAAAGTATTGTCATATTATTCTTTTGAGATTATTTGCATTATAGTTCCTGATGCAGGATCTTAAATTGTATCCATTATTTCCATTTTCCGAAAAGAATTTTAACTTTTTCTCATCGGTTGCCACTTTTTGTAAGTAGCACTCCGCCAAAGCCATTCTAAAGGGCCAAAATGGAAAAACCGTAACCATATATTACTGTAAATAATTTGAATGATAAAGAAAACAACGCCAAATAAAGTGTACCAAACTGGTCCAATTTGTCCCATTAAACCCAACCCTGCTCCTAGAAATACGAAGTTGGCAACAAATGATTGCATAATGTAATTGCTGAAAGCCATTTTGCCAACAGGTGCTAAACCCGACATTAATCGGTTACCAAAAGACGTTTTAAAAGCCAACATAAATAAACCCACATAAGCCAAAGCTAATGGGGCAACTCCCAAAGCATAGACAATAGTTTGATACAAGCCTTTTTCTTTCAGTTGAAAATAATCGCTACTAGCCGTTGCCATATAATGTGCCAAGGCATAATTAGTGGGTAAACCAACAGTGAATCCTACGATGATGACAGTTATTATCAATTTTTTGTATTGAGCGATGTTTTTATAAAAATTGGTTCTTCCAATTACAAAACCAATTAGAAACATACCCAATACTTTTGAAATACGGCTGATGAAAACCAAATAACCGTATCGATAGAAAATACCGGCTATATTGTCTTTTAAAACCTCCCACCAATTCCAGTTTTTTACAATATTCAAATAATCGGTATTAGATTTAGCATTTGCTAATGCAGGAAAAAATTTTAATTCCAACACTTCGCCTGCTCCATTCAATAATCTTGAAGGATAAGTAAGTATAGGGAATAGCATTTTTAAGCCATATAAAAGAATAGGGGAAAGAATCAGGATAGCACTGATTATCAATAAGGTTTTATTAGCGTATTTTCTCAATGGCAATAATAGGAAACCAAGCATAGCATAGAAACACACAATATCGCCTGTCCAGATTAACAAGTGGCAAAAGCCCAATAAAAGCATAAAAAACAAGCGTCTTTTGATTGTAGGAATGGCATCACTGCCTTTATCTACTGCTCTTTTTATTTGCAAGGCAATACCCCAGCCAAATAGCAAACTGAAAATGGAATAAAACTTTCCTTCTATGAGCCAATGATGTAAAAAAAGCATTTTTGAATCCCAACTAGGAATCAAAAAAGTACCTGAGAGGTGTGCATTTTCGTCGTACCAAGAAAAGCCTGCACCGAGATTAGCGATAAAAATGCCTAAAATAGCAAAGCCACGAAGAACATCCATAAAGATTTCTCTTTCTTGGGCTTTTATGGGTGATGATAATGTCATAACAAAATTATTAATGTAACCCTATCCTCTCCCCGCATAACCATACAT
>JBDKJW010000190.1:0-4850 GCA_039796395.1 Bacteroidota bacterium | reverse complement strand
CTCGTACATCATCATTCTACTAACCCATCTCCTTGGGCTGCGTATGCTTTTCATCCATTAGAAGCCATTGTTGAGGTAGGTATTACAATACTATTCTATTTTACTATCCCTATTCATATTTCGCATTTATTAATCTTCTTTTTATTTTCGATCATATATAATATTTATGGTCATTTAGGTTATGAATTGTATCCGCGCGGTTTCAACAAAACCATGATTGGAAAATGGATAAACACTTCTACCAATCATAATCAGCACCACCAATATTTTAAAGGTAACTATGGCTTATATACCTTAATATGGGATCGAATATTGGGTACCATTAGAGCCGATTATGATACTCGCTTTGAAGATGCAACTACCCGGCAAAAATTAGTGCCAGAAGTTACGGCTCTATAATATTTATTTTCTTTTGAAAATAGGAACCGTGCTACACGGCTCTCCATACATAATGCTTTTAGCAACAGCCCTGAGCTTATGGGTAATTAATACATAAGCCGACTCGGGTATGGGTGTTTCCCCACACCCCTTTATAACAACTCGCTTTTCTACATATTCATCCATAGCAACTTTTTCTACATTCTGTAGTAGTAGTTTCTCTTTTAGTTGTGCTTCTGTACCAAACTGAACAGAAAGAGCAACCGGTTGCAAGTATGATGCAACTAACATATTCGCCCACATGGGAATTACTGCATCGGCAGAGCAAGTAATGGCTATATGTGCATTTGTATAATCTTCCCAATTAATATTCAATAGATCAGCTCTAAAATCTTTTTCTTTCAAAATAAGACCCATAAACAAATAGTCTTTCAAATCAAAAACCCTTGTTTTTTCTGTAGGCAGAAATGTTTCTAAATCAATACTTACAATACCACTCTCCGCTACTTTGTTTATGATTGCTTCCATAATAAATACAAAATTACAACAAAGCTTTTCATTCCTGTTTTCGATACCCGAAAACAAAAACCCCCGCCAAGGCAGGGGTTTAATCTATTGTAAATCAATATTTTATTAATAAAAATCCGCGCGATAGTCCTTAATAGTAGCTGCTTTGCGAAGCGCTTCTAAACTACGGTATACACCCATTTTACGACTTTGCAATAACCCTTGCTTGGCCGCTTCGGGTCCGGCTAGATCAATTTTCGTCCCCGTAGACTCAGTTTTAACTACAAAAACACCGCTGTTGCCAGCTAAAGGAATGCTAGCTTTCGAGATACTAGCTTTATTAAAAGCTGCCCCTACCACTTTAGGTTCACTTCCTACACCTGCAATAAAAGAAGCACCAAAGCTTAGGCTATCTGCTCTTAATACAGGAGAGCCTACGTTTTTAGAAAACTCTTCTAGGCTATTTCCTTTCATTTTTGTGTCAATGATTTGCTTTGCTTTTTTCTCGTTGCGAAGAATACCTTCTACAGAAGGTCTTGCTTCGGCAGCACCCATTAAACCTGCTTTATTAACTGCTGTTACCAATGCTACAACATACATATCATTAATTTCAGTTGGCTCAGAAACATCACCCGCTTTTGCTTGATAAACCCAACGAACCAATTGTCTGCTTTGCCCTAAACTTGCCACTGTAAAATCATTCGATTTAATTTCACCAGAAACTAAAATTTGTTTGTTTTGCTTAGCTGCATTCTCGTTAAAAGATTTTGCAGATTTACTATCAGCAGAAAATTTAGCCGCTGCGGTATTTGCAGCATTATCCGTTTCATTACTTGTAACAATGGCTTTCGCTAAATAAGCAACCTTGTAAGCAGGATTTATATTTTTTTGTCCAAGTACTTCAACATAATGATAGCCATATTCTGTATTTACAACGCCCTTGCTTCCTACAGGTTTATCAAAAGCGTAATCATTAAATTCTCCAACCATTTGTCCTTGTGGAAAATATTCATACACCCCACCTTTGTCTTTGCTACCCGGATCGTCAGAATATTTAGCTGCTAATGAGGCAAAATCTGCGCCTGATTTTAAGGCCGTTGCAATACTATCAATTAATTTTTTTCCTACTGAATCTGGTTTTAGTTGTTGCCCAGTTTGTGGGTTAGTAGTAGCCACAAGAATATGACGAACGCGAGCGCTATCTGGCCATTGCTTAATACCGATCATTTTTGCATATACATAATTACCACCATCTAAATATGGTCCGAAAACCTCGCCCACAGCAAGTTTGGTAATTGAGTCTTTCAATGCCATTTGCAATTTATTCTTGCTAAAATAGCTATTATAATAAGGTAATTGTGAGCCTACTTTAGCAATAAATGCGGAAGGATCTGTTGCTTCTTGAAAATCTTTTTTTAGTGTAATCAATTGATTCAATACAGCATTTGAATCGGCAGAAGATGGTGCGGCACTAAATGTAACAAAAGAGATAGCCCTAGTTTCTTCCGTTTTTTTAAATTCTTTTGCGTGCTTTTTTACATAAGCCTCAATTTCAGTATCTGTTACTTTAACGGTACTATCGGCAATCGCTTGGTACGGATAATAAACATATGATATTGCAGCAATAGCATTATTATCCGCCTGTTGTTTTTCAGTTATCCATTTGGGTACATAGGCAGACTGAAGCAATAATGTTTGGTATTTATTTCTTAGTGTATTTTGAATAGCTGGATTAATATATCCTTCAATAATCATTTTATTCTGTTCAGCATTCTTACTCTTTTTTATTTGAGCAACAATACGCTTAACATCATCTACTTTAAACTCACCCGTTTTTGGATCTGTAAATTCTTGGCGAAATGGAGAATTATCACCAAAAAGAATATCGTTTAATTCCTTAGTAGATACTACTAATCCAAGTTTGTCGAATTCATTTTTTAATACGATAGCTTCCACTTCCTGGTTCCAAACTGAACCTAGGAGTTGATCGCGGGTAGCACCTTGCTGTGCATACATGGCTTCAGCCATTTTTAACTTATCTTCAAAATCACCTCTTTCAATAGATTTTCCATCCACTTTTGTAATAACGGAGCCATTACTGTTGGGCGATCCTTTTCTACCCAAACCATCTTGAAGGATAAAAGCAATTAGTGCTAAAGTAATAATACCAAAAACGATCCATGCACCACGATCGCGAATACTTTGAATAACAGACATATTAGATATATTATAATGATACCCGGTTTGCTACGGGGAGGCAAAAATAAGGGAAAAAGCACTAGAATAAGTTGTGGAAAACAAGCCTTTTTATAGGCATTATAAGGGTTCCGAAAGACCGAAAGGGATAGATTTCTCCTTTTTACAAAATTACCCCATTATAAGTATCCACATATTCATGTTAGTAAGCCGTTTTTTATGGGGGAAAATCAGGATTTAGCAATTGTTTTTGTGTAAAGAAATAGCATAAAAAAGCTAAAAATGGGGGGTTTTGCAAAACCCAACTTCTTTTTCTCTTTTTAAACCCTGTTAATTAACAGTGTGTTTCTTGTGATACTGCTTATTCAAGGAGGGTGAATAGAGTTATCCTCTGTTGTTGAAAACAGAATAAAAATTAATAAAATCGAGTATATAAGCTGTTAATTAAATGGTGAAAAGAAGGGAATAAATCCTAGTTAGTTAACTTTGCACTTTGTGTATAACTAAGTTATCCTGATATACACACCCGTAATAGTAATAGTTGTTTTTATAAAATATATTATTAAATAATACTACAGTGGATATTAACATAGCAACAGCCAATATTAAAAAGAAAGGATTTTTAGATTTGGATATCGATCCACAATTAGATTTATTTGCAGAGATAGAAAGATTAAAAAAAGAAAAAAATGCTATTCTGCTTGCACACTACTACCAAGAACCAGATATTCAAGATGTGGCCGATTATATTGGTGATAGTTTGGGATTGGCTCAAAAAGCGGCAGAAACAAATGCGGATATCATTGTTTTTGCAGGGGTTCACTTCATGGCAGAAACAGCTAAAATTCTAAACCCCACCAAAAAAGTTTTATTACCCGATTTACAGGCAGGTTGTTCTTTAGCAGATAGTGCCCCTGCCCCATTGTTTAAGGCTTTCAAAGAAAAAAATCCGGGTCATTTAGTAATATCATACATTAATTGTACGGCAGAAATTAAAGCACTTAGTGATATTATTTGTACCAGCGGAAATGCAGAAAAGATAATTGAATCGGTACCTAAAGATCAGCCGATTATATTTGCTCCCGACAAAAATTTAGGTGCTTATTTAAATAAGAAATCTGGGAGAAATATGTTGCTATGGAATGGAGCATGTATGGTACATGAAATTTTTAGTGCAGAAAAAATAACCAAACTAAAAATTAGACATCCACAAGCAAAACTAATTGCGCACCCAGAATGTGAGGAAGTTATTCTTTCTATGGCTGATTATATTGGTAGTACCACACAATTATTAAAGTATACAAAAAATGATAATTATCAGCAGTATATAGTTGCTACAGAAACAGGGATTCTTCATCAAATGCAACAAGCATCACCATATAAAACATTTATTCCAGCACCGCCCAATAATAGCTGTGCTTGTAATGATTGTCCGCATATGAAATTAAATACATTAGAAAAATTATATGCTTGTTTGGCTTATGAAGTTCCGGAAATAGAGATGGAAGAATCGTTGCGCATAGCTGCCAAAAAACCAATGGATAGAATGATGGAAATTAGTAAGGCCGCTGGTTTAATAGGGTAACTCTATCCCCTTTAATCCTACTTATTGGGCATATACCCAGAAGCGTATATTGTTGTTTTAATGATTATTTTTTAGCTTTAGCACAAAGCAATTACATGAAATCTATTTTATGTGCATTTTTAGTTATTTCCTCCTTTGCAAGCGCCCAGAAATTTAATACGATCCACCATAAAGCTAAGATGGT
>JBDKJW010000189.1:0-7521 GCA_039796395.1 Bacteroidota bacterium | reverse complement strand
AATAGGTATTTCTTGATGGATGGTCAGCAAGATCCTGATTTCGATGATTGGTATGTGATATTAGGATTACTAAGTTTTTTGATATATCTGATTAAATCTATCACCTATTATAAAAATTATAGAAAGTTTATTGTCCAGGAACTCTCTTTTGCAGATGGCTTACAATTTAAATGGGTTGGTAATTTTTTAGTTGGTTGTTTTATTTATTTTTCTTCTAGTTTAGTTTTATATCTGTTATTCTTTTTCGGTATTGATTTACAATACTCCCAAACTTGGTGGTATTATATGTTGTTTGCCATTGTATTTTATTATATAGCCATTACAGGCTATAGTGTATCAATAGAAAGAAGAAAAGATTTTAAGCTCGATTTCCTAAAATATGAACCACAGAGTTTATTAAGTGCACCAGCTATTGAAACAGAAGATGCCAATTTTGAAGTTATTGATAACCAGCAGCGGATCCCCAATAATGGTACCGACTATTCGGAGTGGAAAACCAAAATTTTAGATGCTGTTGTTAATCAGCAAATGTTTAAAGATCCAGAACTAACCCTTACAGATTTGGCCAAGCACCTAGGAACAAATAGTTCTTTATTGTCAAAAATGATAAACGGAGGGTTTCAGATGAATTTTAATGATTTTGTGAATTATTACCGGGTGGAAGAAGTGAAGCAACAACTCCAAAATCCCCAGAATGCCGCACTTACTATTATGAGTTTAGCTTATGATGCAGGATTTAATAGCAAGGCAACCTTTAACCGGGCATTTAAAAAACATACCGGCGAGAATCCTAGCAAGTATCAAATTAGGGAAGTTGCTTAGCTAAATGATTGATTTTCAGTACTGTTTTTTTTGAGACTACTTTAAAAAGTATCAAATGATGATATGAGGCGTTAAGGCTTGGGGAATAATTCATTTTTGTGTTCTACTAAAACGAAACAAAAATGAAAAAATTGATTAACCCGATTTGTTTACCTTATTGGTGGCAAGATTTTCTCCTCGCTATCCCACGTATCCTTTGTGGTTTTTGGCTTGCTTTTGATTTTGGGTCATCCAAATTCGGGATGCCTTGGACGGAAGCAGATAAAAACTTTTTGGTTTCCCAATGATGTAGCTGAATACGGCGGCATATTTGCTATGTTCCCTGCTTTTTTTGCTTGGATGGGGGCTTTTAGTGAAGCGGTGGGCGGGCTATTTATTATGATTGGCTTTCAAACCCGTATTTTCTCTTTTTTAATTGTTTGTACCATGGCAGTAGCAGTTTTCATACAACAATTTGATAACGGTTTATGGAGCATGCTAGCTGGCTTGGGATTTTTATGGGTAAGCCTACACAACCTTATTTTAGGTAGCGGTCGTTTTGGTATCGATTATCTCATTTCAAAAAAATACTTCAATGAAAAATAAATATTATCTATTAGCAGCAATAATTTTTATGGGTTTTAATGCTTGTGTTCAAAAAACATATAAGCGCGTAGTAGTAGTAGAACTAGCCGTAAAGGGGAAAAAAGATATACAGTCGGTTGGCGTTCGTGGTAATGGAAAACCATTAAGCTGGGATGCTGACTTTCCATTAGAGCCTGTTGTGAAAGACTCTTTATACCGCGCTACAATTACTACAATTACGGGCTACAAATTTGCTGAATGTAAATTCACCGTAAATGGAGAATTTGAGCTCAATAATAAGCCCGATCGAAGAGTGGAATTTAGTGAAGGCGATACTACATTTTTTAAAGCAGTTTTTAATGAACAATAAAATCTCAATCATGAAAAAAAATGTTATTCTTTTAATTACAATTCTAAACTTCAGTTTAGCGAGTAATGCCCAGACAGCTTCTCTTGAAGCTACCGACATGAAGAATTTTCAAGGTCTTTGGAAAGGAGCACTTACTTATTTAGATTATAGTAGTGGTAAACCTTATACAATGCCCGCTCAAACAGAAATGAAGCCGATTGCCGGACAATTAAGTTTAACGGTGCGGATGATTTATCCAGACGAGCCAAAAGCGAATACATTTGATACACTTCAAATCAGTAGTGATGGAAAAAAAATAGATGCAGCTACATTAATAAGTAAAAGGAGATTAAAGGATGGATCACTTGAAATTATTACTGAGGAGCAGGGAGTAGATGGAAACGATCATCAAAAAGCCATATTACGCAAAACTTATACTGTGTCATCAACGGTTTTGAGAATACGAAAAGATGTTCAATTTGAAGGAACTACGCAATGGATTAAGCGGCATGAGTATGTTTATTCTAAATAAAAAAAGGTAGCAATTGCTACCTTTTTTGATCGTTCATACTGCCACCGGATCGATTTAAGTAAAATGGCCAATTCTTGGAATACTTAAGCCAAATTGTAAGCTCCCTTTTTAAGGTAGCTTATAGTGATAATTACTAGCTTTTATCAAGGAGCTTAATATAACAAAATCAAATAGCTTTGTAATGATTTCTATTTTATCTCTATTGTATCTGTACTATTGATATTATCAAGAGTCACTCTTCTTTGTAGGATAATTGATTTTTTAATTAATGTAGTAATGGATACTTTCTTCAAACTATAATATTGAATGCTATCTTCATTTAGAATTGATAATACTGCTTCTTTTTCGTAAAATACATGGCGAAAAGCGATTTCATTTAAATAAGGCTTTACAGTATCACCAATTGCTACAACAAGGCTTTTGTCTTTCAAAAAATCTGCTTCTATTTTATTCGACTTATATATACAAATACGAATTTTATTTCGCGAGTTATTATGTATAGAATAGAATGGATATTCTCTATCAATTATAGGTAAGCAGCTATTGAAAAAAATAGTTATAACTAAAATAACTAGCCTGTTTTTTCTTTTCATATTATCTTGGGAATTGACCTGGTTTATTAGCAATATCTGACGAATTTCCAAAGAAACCGATAGCTAGTTGGTTAGCTTCTATTTCAGTCCAAAAACTATCATGAGTTGCCGGAGAAGTGTACATGTTCCATATACTGGCAAGAGCTATTTTTGTATTATATACAAAGCTGCCGTATTTCAGTGCTTGTAAATAATGACCATATTCATGTTGTAATCTCGCAAGGGAGAATGATAAATCAGCATGTATTCCTCCATTACTAGTTGTTGCTCCTCTATTATTCTTTACCCCAAAATTAGTAATAGTCGCTCCTGGGAAGAATATAATCTCACCATTACTGTTTTTTGTAAATGTAGAATATTTGTTACCCTTGTCATCTGTATAGTTTTGTACGTCACCTTCACTATAGTGATAGACAGAGCCATTTTTTCTATACCCATTTTGGTCGTAAACCTTATATGAGGTCGGGGGATTTATTGAGTCATTATTGTCATAAGAAAAATCTTCCCAATAATGGTCAGTTGCAAAATTATCCGGAGCTAATTCCTTTCCAGCTAATGGATCATTATTTCCTGCAAACGGATCATATGGCCCCCAGCCTGAACCGCCGGGATCGTAAGAGCAATATTGGCAATTTGAAGCACCTGAACCAGTGAATCCGCCAAATCCCCAATTATAGTAACCTCCGGCTCCAAAAGAACCACCTGTATAACTTCCGCCACTACTGCCACCCCAACTAAATAGCCAATTAAAAGCACCTGAAATCGCACTCCAAACATCACCTAAAAAATTTAAAATTCTTTGCCAAAAACTTGTAGAGGGTTCTCTAGGGCAAGGAATCGCTCCACTGTTACCACGTAATAAAGCAACTGAGTCGGTACCATCAGGTAATTTAATTACTGAAGTCTGCTCCGTACACGCATCATTATTTTTAATGCTTGCTGAAAATGAATTTCCTTTCAAAATACCTGAAGAAAAAAATGATTCGGAGTCATTTAACTCATAGGCAGTTTGAGGTTTATTATTTTTATAAGTTACAGCTGTAAATTTTTTAGTGTCAAAATCTATAAACCCAACTACTCCATCAAGTGCAGATTTTTTCGGTTGCAGCGCTAAAATATAAAGTGCCTGAATTTTACCATCAGAAAGTTTCGTAAAATAAAATGAGCCATTATTTTCTTTCTGACCCGACAAAGGAAGGCGCACATATAATTTCCCATTTACATTTCTTTCCTCCATAGAGGAAAATAAAAAGTCAGGTTTCTCCTTTAATTTTTCAGCAAGCGATAGAGTATAAGCCTTAATTTCAGAAAAGCTGATTTTACTAGATCGTATGTCATTTCCTATGATGTTAGCTTCTTTTTGCAAGAAAATAATGTAAATAGAAAAATTGATACAAATAATGTTAAGTTGAGGGTTTTGGTTTTTTTCATAGCAGCATTCTATTACTATGAAACTAATAAATTCAAGATCGTAAAGATTAATAAGACAGCTTAAGTTTTCATTAAAAATCATTTTTTCTTAATCACTTCCAACATTTCTTTCACTGCTCCTTCTATTTGAGTATCTCTTCCTTTAATGAAGGAATCATAGGGAAGGGGTACTCTAATATCGGGCTCCAGCTGAAAGTTTTCTAAAGCTCTACCTTCTTTAATTCCAATATTACCAATCATTGGAATGCCGAATACCAACGTAGGATCTATTTGGGTTTCCCACCAAACAGAAGTGCTGGTTCCGGGTACCGGCATACCAATTAGTTTACCAATGCCTTTGGCTCTATAGGCATAAGGGAATGTGTGAGCATCACTATAATTACTTTCACTGGTTAATACACAACTTGGTTTGTACCATTTATTGGAAGGTTCACCACCTTTAGCAGAGAAGCCATAAGGAGCAAAACGTATGTATTGTTTGCCATCTAAAAAATTTGATAGGTCTTCATGCAACCAACCTCCGCCATTAAAACGGGTATCAACAATTAATGCTTCTTTATCGGCATTGCGTCCCAATACTTCTTCGTATACTGTTCTATAACTACCATCATTCATTCCCTGTACATGTACATAACCCACTTTACCCCCACTTAATGTTTCGACCATTTTACGCATATTGGCTACCCAACGATCAT
The DNA here is from genome assembly GCA_039796395.1 of Bacteroidota bacterium. Classification (GTDB taxonomy): domain Bacteria; phylum Bacteroidota; class Bacteroidia; order Chitinophagales; family Chitinophagaceae; genus Sediminibacterium. The sequence goes on along the minus strand of JBDKJW010000189.1, from coordinate 2,535 downwards.
ATAATAACACTTGTTCATTAGCAATAGGTTTTACCACTTCTTCAAATCTTTCTTTAGTATCCGGGTTGTATATCGTTAATAAAACATTTTTACCTGCTTTTCTATTTAATAATTTTGACCAATCTATGCTGACAGTAATGGCTTCCCCATCAATTTTTTCTAGAATTTGATTTGCCTTTATTTTGCTTGAAGCCAGATCTACAGGTCCCCCGGCTATCACTTCCGTAATTTTCAATCCATCCCCACCCGTAAACTCATCATAAAATAATCCTAATGAGGCTGTTTGATCGCCATTCAGGTTTTGTGGAGCATATCTGCCTCCTGTGTGGGAAGCATTAAGCTCTCCAAGCATCTCACTGAGTAACTCTTGAAAATCGTAGTTATTATTGACATGAGGTAAGAAACGAGCGTATGCTTTTTTATACATGTCCCAATCTACCCCGTGTAATTTTGGGTCATAGAATTTTTTCTTTACTTGTCGCCAGGCATGCTCAAAAATATAAGCCCGCTCACCTGCAGTATTTAAATTCATTTCGCTGCGAATGCTTATGGGCGTTGTTTTTCCGCTCTCCGGCTCATACTTTGCTAAACCTGCTTCTGTTTGTAATAGAATCCATTTACCATCTGGCGATAAGCTAATATTCGCAAAGGCACCAAACTTAGTAAGTATTTTACTTTCACGGGTACGCAAATCTATTTGCCATAATTCTACAGATCTTTCATTGGTAGCAGTATACCATAATTTATCACCTGCCGGATTAATAATATAACTACCTAGGGAAACGGATGAGTTAGTGAGTCTAATCTTTCTATCATCGATTCTCTGTAAATCGGGAACCCAATTAGCTTTAGCGTAGCACTATCTTTTTTTATTTTATCATCTTTCTCTTTGAGTAAAGTGTAATCTTCTTTACTAAGTTTAAAACGATCATATAAGTCTTGATCGAAGAATAGCATGAACACATCTACTTCTCTTGATCCTTGATAGGCCAATGATTTTCTACCTAATTTATCTGTAGCCCATACAATGGCTTTACCATCGAAAGCCCATTGAATACCCCCATCTTGGAAACCACTTTGTGTAATATCAAAACCATTGGGTGTACTGCCATCGGCTTTAAATAAAACTACATCTGATGCGCCATAACGACCTTGTGCACTTCTAACAGCAATCCATTTACTATCAGGGCCCCATAGGTATTCTTGATCACCATCTGAATAAGAAAAGTTTTTTCCTTGTGGAATGATGGTTGTACTTGCCTTAGTAGCAATATTGTAAATTTTCAATACATTTCTCTCCTCTAAATAAGCAATTGATTTTCCATCGGGTGATACCAAGGGTTGAAACTCTTCAGCAGGAGAAGTAATTATGCCTTCTTCTTTTAGTAAGGTTGATGCGTAAAAATAGGGCTCTTCTTTTCTTGTAATACTACTTTGATAAATATCCCAACTATTATTTCTTTCAGTTGAATAGTATAGGGTTCTTCCATCTTTGCTAAAACTTACATTTCTTTCTTGCTCAGGTGTGTTAGTAACACGCTTAGTAATACCGCCTTCAATACTTGTTACAAAAACTTCTCCTCTAAAAATAAATGCCACTTCTTTGCCAGTGGGCGAAGCCGCAACACTTCCTGTATTACCGCTTACACTTAGAATTCTTTCTGCATTTGTTTTGTTATCTCCTTCAATGCTAACTGTAATTTTCTTAGGACTGCCATCATTCTTTAGTATGTAAATATCTCCGTTCCAACTAAAGCATAATGTATTATCATTAGACCGGGTAAGGTGACGAACAGGGTGGTTATTGAACTTTGTAATTTGTTTTTCATCAGTGCCAGCTATTGAGGTCTTAAAAATATTTTGTGCACCTTTTTTCTCACTTAAATAATAAATCGATTGATCATCAGCACTAAATAATGGCTCTCTATCTTCCCCTTCATAAGTACTGATTTGCTTGTAAGACTGTGAAGCAATATCATAAATCCAAATATCTCTTGTAAGGGATGAAGTTTGGTGTTTACGCCAAGCATCTTCTGTTCCTTTTCTATCATGATAAATAATCTGTGTGCCTTTACTATTGTACTGTGCATGTTCCATACCCGTAGCAGAGAGTAAAATACTTCTTCCACCTTTTACAGGCACAGTGTATAATTGTAAAAATAAATTGCCACGTGGGAAACGTACATTGGTATTTACGGTATGCCTAACTGCGCCATAAATTAGTTGATTATTATCAACATTAAAATCGAATGGATATTCGCCCGTACTGTTATAAGTAATACGCGTAACATCGCCACCAGTTGAAGGAATGGTGAATACATCAAAATTGCCATAACGATCGCTTGCAAAAGCAATGGTTTTACCATCGCGGCTCCAAACAGGCATATAATCGTGTGCTTCATGAGAAGTAAGTGCTTTGGCGTTCCCGCCTTCGGCGGAAACGGTGTACAAGTCGCCTTTATAACTAAAAACTATCGTTGAACCATCAGGTGAAATAGCTGGGTAGCGCATCCACAATGCGTTGTTTTGTGCAAA
>JBDKJW010000188.1:0-4921 GCA_039796395.1 Bacteroidota bacterium | reverse complement strand
TAGTTATTTTATTAGTTGCATGTAATCAACCAAAAGAGCCAATCGGTACAATTACCGATTCTTCGGTATTTGTTACCAATGATACCATCCCTGAAATAAGAACTAAGATTAGGAAAGAACCAATAGTTTCCTATGTAGAAGCGGTAAGTGATAATGTGGGTAATGCAAATAACTGGGAATTTTCAGCACGTATATACGAAACAAAGAAAACCTTCGTTTATCGATTAGAAATAAGGTATAAAGAGCTGAGAGAAACGGCGGAAATGGAAATTCCAAATTTTGGTACATTTCCAAAACCTGCTATTCAAAAAGCAGGTAAGCAGTACGCATGTATGATTGGCTTTTTAGATAAGAAAGGCGAGTTTAAAGAATATAAAAAACTAACTGCGGTTAATGATCGACTGAAATTAACTACAGTTGCGCATTATTCAGTTGGTGTATATAGAACACAAATAAAATAAGCAATGAAACTACTTAGTTACTTATTTACTTATTTACTTTTTATACAATTCTGTTTTGCGCAGTCTCCTGATTTGGGTTATGTAAAAACTGCCATGGATAAAGCGATGAGTCAGTATTTCAAACCAGATGCACCCGGAGGTTCTGTATTTATTGAGTTTCAAGGGAACACTATTTATAAGGCCTCTTTTGGCCTAAGTGATATAACCCGTAAATCTGCGTTTACAGATAATACAATCGCTAATACCGGCTCTGTATCAAAAACTTTTGTGGCTTATGCCATTTTAAAATTGCAAGAAGAAGGTAAGCTTTCGATCGAAGATAATTTGGCTAAATATTTCCCTGATTTTAAAAACCCTGCGCTAGCAGAGAAAATAAAAATTAAACACCTGATTACGCATACTTCGGGTTTACCAGACAGTAGGCAAACGCAGCGAGATAGTGTTTTTTATTTAACAGCAAAAGATGCGGAGAATTTTGCACCACTTTTGCAAACCGATGCATTAGAATTTGAGCCAGGCGAGCGTTGGAATTATTCGAATCCTGCTTATAATGGATTGGCACTTATTATAGAAAAACTTACAGGTAAGAAATGGCAGAAATATGTAGAAGAGAAAATATTTAAACCTGCCAAAATGAAATCTAGCGTAATTACCGATGGTGCTGAACCATCGAAGAGTGTTGCGCATGGTTATCGTATGTATAATGCACAGTGGGAGGAATATGATTATGGAGAGTATCCAACTTTTTGCGCTTCGGGTAACGGTGGTATCTGGAGTTCGGTGGATGATCTTATTAAATACACAGACGCAATTAATGAATATAAGTTCTTACCGAAAAGAATTATTGATTTTTCTCAAACAGCTTGGCGCCCTGCCAATTGGAAATTACCCAAAGCGCCAACACATGGCTTTTGCTGGTTTGTGCATGCAAACGGTTATACATTAAATGGCATAAAAATTCAGGAAGAAGTTATTGAACATACCGGTGATCAAGGCGGCTTTCGTGCACATGTGCTATTAATTCCCTCCAAACAATTTCGATTGATATGGCTTACGAATGGTGAACAAGTTTTAACAGGAACAATTTTGAAAGTGTTAAGGGATAATCATGTATTGTAAATACTAGTAAGCGTGTTGGCAATTTGGTGGATAGGTATAATAATAAAATATGACAAAGAGTAAACATTATTACATAAGGAAAACGCATAGATGGTTAGGGTTGCTTTTAGGGATTCAGTTTATATTATGGACAGTAGGCGGATTGTATTTTAGTTGGTCTGATATTGATGAGGTACATGGTGATTTTCAAAAAAAAGAACCACCCTTATTGCCTTCAAATATAGCATTGGTATCGCCCGCAGTAGCCATGCAGTCGATCAGTAAAATGCATGGAGCAGATTCTATCTTATCCATGCAACTGATTGAACTTTTGGGAAAACCTTTTTATCAAATTCAATGTGTAGGCGCAACTGGTAAGGGTTTTAAACATGAGCATGTAAAGCTCATGAACCATTTGGCAGATGCAAGTACAGGAATATTAAGAGGGCCATTAACCAAGGAGGAAGCTGCTCAAATTGCTACTAATAGATTTAATGGAGATGCAACAATTAAATCAATAACCCTTCTTACTAAAGTTGAAGAAGATCATGAGTATAGAGAAAACCCATTACCTGCTTATGCAGTTAAGTTCGATCATCCTACAAAAACAACTGTATATGTTGCTACTGAATTAGGCACGGTTCAAAAATTTAGAAATGAGCGATGGAGGATATTTGATTTTTTATGGATGCTGCATACTATGGATTATGAGGGTAGGGATAATTTCGGCAATATCTTACTGCGCATCTTTTCTGTTTTTGGATTGATAACCGTGTTGAGTGGTTTTATTTTGTATTTCATCAGTGCTAAATGGACGAAGAGAATTTTATAATACCGTGAAATAATTTTAGTATCTCATAAAATGATTAATGTTTTTTGTATTGCTTGTTGCAAGGCTGCATCTACGTTTATTTTTTCGGCATATTCGTTCCATTTGCTTACAACTGCTGCAATTTGTTGTATACTATCTTCTGCTTTTTTTACATTCATATTGCTTGCTACTTGTAGTAAATCTTCTTTAGTTATGTTGGTGCGCTTGCCATTGATGCTTAAGTTATGCTGGCTTACCCAAGTGCTATCGGGTTTATAGGCATGGCATACATCGTAAGCAGGTGCCAAACTCCAAGTACCTGTTTTGTCCATTATAAAAGCAAAATTTTTGGTATGGTCGTCGCAATTACGAGCCATTACATTAAACACCATTCTTCTATACAATTGCTCAGCTTGTGGATAAGGCAAACGAAGCATGCGCATGGTTTCAAACAATTGCTCGTAGCTAAACAAATTTGTTTCGCAAAAATCATAGTGCTGCATCGCACAAAAAGTTTGTACGTGCAGCTTACCTACATTGGGTTCGCGGTCAAACCTTCTTGTCATAAAATGCGCACGTCTATTTTCTTCTAGCAGTTGGCATTCTGTCATAACAATACCTGCATCTTTAGCCATTAAGTAGTAAGCCATTTCTACACGGCCAAAGCCACTTGTAGCACCTAATTGTGTGTCGGTTACGCCATCAAATTTTATTAACCAGTGTGTAAAGCCCTTGGGTGCATTGGCTTGTCCGCTGCGCAGTTCTTTCGTAATAGGGTTATATGCAATAACGGCTTTAGCCCTTGCACCACCTGCAGAAGAACCAATTTTCAACATATCGTATAGCCCTTTCTCTTCATCATCAGATAAGTTGGCATGAAAGGTTTTTCTACCTGTTAATATATCTTCTGCAATGGTTACTAAACTGCTTATTTCAATTTTAGAAGCAGTTGCATTGGTTTTAGGTACAGCAGGCTCAAATGCTAAAGCCCCCATACCTCTATTGCCAATAAAGCAAAGCATTTCAATGGGGTTTAGGCTATTTGAAGCTCTGCCTTGTTTGGCTAACCAAGTATTAATAATAGCATTACCATATTTATCGGGCAAAACATCTGCCAATAAACCGGGAAGCCCTTTAAAAGTATTGTTGTTTTTATGTTGGGGGAAATTAAATATCCTTTTCGCTGCATTAGCAATGGGCATTTGCAAGGGTGCAATATCCCAATTATGCTTACTAAAATTGGTATCAAATTCAAATGATCCCAAGCCTGTAGCAGCATCCCAAGCCACAGCCCCTACACGTTGATCCCAAATATTAACAAATGCTGTACTAATCATTACCAATCAGATTTAGGTGTTTTCTTTACAGAAGGAGCTTTAGAAGCTCTTTTGCGTTTTGCTTGTTCCAGTTCAGCTAGTTGTATGGGACTTATTTGCTGTTTTATTTCAAACTGATTGAAAAAATCTAGTTGATTGAGTACTCTTAATACTTGAATAAGTGTAATTAGATTGGCTCTTTTGCCTTGCTCTAAATCTACCAAAGTAGAACGATTGATATTTGAATCGAAAGCCAATTCACTTTGTGTTTTGTTTTGTTGTAGCCTTTGCTGCCTAATGAAATGGCCAATTTTAGCCATTAGGGCTCTATCGCTTTCAGCATGAACTATTGTGTTGGAAATATCCATCTTTAAGCTACATTTATGACATTAATGTTGGTTATTTCCGACAAAAATAAGCATTTATGTGTTAATAAATTCGATTGTAAGCAAATTAATTTTACTTTGTAACACAACGCAAACTAGGTTAGATAAAAGTATCTGGTGGGGTGATTTGTATGCCAGAGGCGATAAACTTTTTAAACTATTTAGTAACTGTCTTAAAAACTCATAAGGCTAGACCGCATATCCACCTATAAGCATAAAACTTACTTCATGCTTTATAAGTGCAGCTAGTATTTGTTGATGTTCCTCTAATAATACATTGATCATTTATGAAAAACTTAGTTTTTTAGTCATTGGGGCTTTTAACTCTGAAGCGTATACTTTTTTTATTAACTCAGTTGTAGTTCTTAAATTTTCGATAGCAGGGATATTTGCGATTCTTTTTGCTTCAGCCTCATTTGCATCATCAAATGAAGTGAATTTCTGTATATTTTTTTTACTATAAAGATTTGATTGTTCTTCTGAAATAGTCTTTTTCATTAGTAATTTAATTTAACAGAAACATTGTACTAAGCTACTCAAATATTTTGTTTAGTAAATATCTTGAATTTTATTTGTTTTACATACTCTTTATGAATAGTAAATAGGGATTATGGTTACTTGTATTGCCTTATTCCTCTTAAATCTGTATTGGTTGCCCGGCCACAGATATATTTTGTAGTATCCGGTTTAGTGATTTGTCCGCCAGAGGCGGATAAACTTTTCAAACTATTTAGTAACTTAGATCTTATACAACTTTTTTGGTTTACAGCTGTAAACCTTTGTTGTTGTGATTTGCTTTCAAACTATTTAGTAACTTAGATCTTATACAACACATTTGAGGTACATAAT
>JBDKJW010000187.1:0-5223 GCA_039796395.1 Bacteroidota bacterium | reverse complement strand
ACCTAGTGCACGTAAGCGGGTATCTATATACTGATAGCCCCGATCTATCTGTTCAATATTTTGGATAGTACTTTTTCCTTCCGCACTTAATGCGGCAATGAGCAAGGCTTGTCCGGCACGGATATCAGGTGAACTCATGGTAATACCACGTAAATTATTTTTTCTACCTAAACCAATAACAGTTGCCCTATGTGGATCGCAAAGAATAATTTGCGCTCCCATATCTATTAGTTTATCCGTAAAAAATAATGCTCTCAAACATTTTTTGGTGAATTAATACACTGCCAATGGCTTGTGTAGCCACTACTAATACTATGGATAATAAATCGGGTGTGAAGCCGGGCCAAGGATGATCGTAGATGGTTAGGATACCGCCATCTAAAAATGTTTGTATAGTATAAGATTCCTGTGCTGGTATTATGATATTGTCGTTTTCGATAGAAAATTGAATGCCTAACTGCTGAAATTTTTCAGGAATAATCCCTAAATATTCAACCCCAGCATTTTGAATGGTTATGGCACTTTGTGTCATGGCAGCTAAGCCAATAAAACTGCCAATTTCAATCATATCAGGCAATAAGCGATGCGTTGTGCCACCTAATTGTTTTACGCCTTCAATGGTTAATAAATTACTGCCAATACCACTAATTTTTGCACCCATGCGGTTGAGCATTTTGCACAACTGTTGTAAGTAGGGCTCACAGGCTGCGTTGTAAATAGTGGTAATGCCTTCAGCAAAAACAGCTGCCATCACAATATTAGCCGTACCGGTTACCGATGGCTCATCTAGCAGCATATAAGTGCCTTTTAATGAGGATGCTTTGAGCGTAAAGCAACTTATGTCATCATCATAATCATAGATAGCACCTAGTTTTTGAAAGCCAATAATATGTGTGTCTAATCGGCGTCTGCCAATTTTATCGCCACCTGGTTTGGGAATATAAGCTCTTGAAAATCTTGCCAGCATTGGCCCTGCAAGCATTACACTACCACGTAATCGGCCGCTTTTTTTTCTAAATGCTGCTGTAGATAAATAATCAGGATTAACAGCGTTTGCTTGAAATGTATAAGTATCAGCACTTATTTTTTCAACGCTAACACCAATATCGGCCAATAACTCAATCAATAAATTTACATCGAGTATATCAGGAATATTTGAAATAGTTATAGGCTCGCTGGTTAATACAACGGCCGATAAAATTTGCAGCGCTTCGTTTTTTGCACCTTGTGGTGTAATGCTGCCTGCTAATTTTTTGCCACCTATAACTTCGAAAGAAGACATTTTTTAGGGTATAGGGTGAAGGGAATAGGCTAAAAGATTAATATCTCTTTTTATAACCGCCGTTATTATTGTTTCGGTTGTTATTATTACCATTTCGGTTATCGGGGCGGCCACCATTATTGTTATTGCGGTTATTATTACCATTCCGGTTATTCGGTCGCCCGTTATTATTCCGGTTGTTTCTACCGCCAAAATTTTGCTGCCATCTACCGCCACGACTTGGATAATCATCGCGCTCAATTTGATTACGATGTTTAATGAATGGCGTGTTTGAAAACTCTAATTGTCCGCCAGTAATTTCATCTAATTCCGAACGAATTGCATCATCATGAACGAGTTCTTTATGCCAATTACTGTAGCTCAATTTCATGTAATAGGCAATAGCATTGGCAAACCCAGCCTTCTTTTCAGGATCCTCTTCTTTGAGTGCTTTATCTATCACCAACTCTAAATTCTTACCTAAATGTGCATATTTTGGATGATGTTTAGGATAAGGAAGCGGATCGGGCTTCATTTTATAGGTTTCTTTCTGGGGTATAGGATATGGGCTATCTACATCTAATGTAAAGTCACTAATAAAAAATAAATGATCCCATAATTTATGTCGGAAGTCTTCTACATTCTTTAAATGAGGGTTCAAAAACCCCATCAACTCAATCACAGACTGAGCTTGCTTTTGGCGTTTTTCGCGATCCTCAATCGTCAACAAATACTCCACCATCCTTTGTACATGGCGGCCATATTCTTTCATACCCAACTGGTTTCTCGAAGTATTATAATCCATTATTCGCATAGTTATTCCCACAAATGTAAGATATATAGATGATTACTCAGATTCTTAAACAGAATCCTAAAATGTCTTAGATTAGCTGTTCTTTTACATGATATGTAGTCATTCAGCCAATTTGGCAATACTGGAATTACATTGATTAGCATTTATGAAGTCGATAGTTTCGGATACCCCCTTTCTATATTTAGTATCACTTTGCCTATTGTTAATTATGATCCTATTACTCTTATTGGGTAAAAACAGGGGGCATAAAAAGGCGAAACTTTTATTATTTATTTACTTCGCTGTTAATTTTTATCTAATTGGAATTACCTATGTATTTATTTACGAGAAAGGTATTTTATTTCCCCATACACTCAGAACGGGAAATATAGCCGCATTGTTGATGGCGCCAATATCTTATTGGTACATCAAACAATCTTTGTTTCCTTCAAAATTTTCTTGGAAAGACATTTTTCATTTACTCCCTGTTATATTTTACCTATTCGATATGCTGGCTTTTTTTCAGTTATCTGGCGTTGAAAAAGAAACAATATATGCCCAAATGGATGCGGTAGAATATCGGATTGGATTTAGTCAGGGAAAATGGATGCCTACTTATGGACATATAATCTTAAGAACAATTCAAATGATTGTTTATTGGATAGCCCAAACCATTTTATTATGGAAGGCTAGGAAAAGTAGTAGTCACACCTTGAGGCTAAGCGCACCGGCAAGCTGGAGATGGTTACACGTTTTCTTGCTCACACAAATTGCTTTTTTTCTCTTCCCCTTTTTGGGTTCTTTGTTAAAAAATAGCCAATTAGAAACAGTAATCTACTCATTTGCATATACTAGTGTAATAGGTATACAGTGTTTTTATTTGCTTTTGCAACCTGAGATACTTAACCCTATTGCTTTTACTGAACGAACTATGAATAATAAAGAACTTGAACATATATTTTCTTCGACAGATAAAGTCAGTAAAGATAAAAATCGACAGGTTAAGAAAGGAGATAGTGTAATAAAACAAGCAGATGATATAACAACCATAGAGGAAGCACTTAATAAAGCACTTACCAATAATATTTTATTACAACATCAATATAGTTTAACTCAATTAGCCGACGAAACGAAACTTTCTACGCACAAACTATCGGCATTTATTAATAGTCACTATCAAATGAACTTCAATGATTTTATTAATCGATTTAGGGTGAAAGCGGTGATTAATAAATTAGAATCGGGTGAATCTGAAATAAAAACCCTAGCAGCAATAGCTAAGGAATGTGGGTTCAAAAGTCGTACTACATTTATTAGAGCGTTTAAAAAAGAAACGGGTATTCCGCCAGGTGAATACATGGGTAAAGTATATGGTAATGCTACAAAAATTTAAGTGAAACTTGTTTCATATTATGATTTGAAACATTATTTTGGACTGTAGCCACAATTTCTCAGCTTTGTAAGGGTTAGCTTTGTTCACCCCGTTTTATCTATCCAATTAAAATCTAAGTTTATGCGCATTACGGCTTTTCGAACGCTTCTTTGTACACTATTATTTATTGGTGCATGCAAAAATGATACGCCTGCAAATAATAGTACCGACAGTAATATTGCTACCCTATATTATGGCGGGGATATTATTACCATGGAGGGCGATACACCACAATATGTAGAGGCTGCAGTAGTAAAAGAGGGTAAAATACTATTTGTAGGTAGTAAAGATGAGGCCATGAATGTGGCTGGAGAAGGCCATAAAATGATTGATTTGGAAGGTAAAACCATGCTTCCTGGCTTTATAGATGGCCATGCTCATTTCTTTGGCTTTGGGGCACAAGCAGTAACAGCGAATCTTTTGGCCGAGCCAGATGGCCAATGTGGCGATATACCACAATTAATAGCAACCATGAAAAACTGGACAAAGAATAATGATATAAAAAGAGTAAATGGTTGGATAGCAGGTATGGGTTTTGATGATGCTGTATTAAAAGAAAATAGATTTCCTACTCGCCAAGATCTTGATTTAGTGTCAAAAGATACCCCTGTAGTTGCAGTACATATTTCTGCCCACTTCTGTGTAATGAATACAAAAGGATTAGAACTGATGGGTATTAACGCAGCTAGTAAAAATCCGGCAGGAGGTATTATTAGAAGAGAAAAAGATGGAAAAACGCCTAATGGAGTATTGGAGGAGCTAGCAGCTATGCCACTTTTTTCTAAAATTCTCTCGCCTACTACACCAGAAAATGTAATCTACTTCATGGAAAAAGGACAAGAGATGGCAGCAAGTTTTGGGCATACAACCATTCAAGAAGGTAGGGCTATGGGATCCATGCATAAATCAATTGAAACTTTTGCTAAATCAGGAAAATTGAAATTAGATGTTGCATCTTATATCGATTATTCCTATCCTGAGCTTATGCAAACCGAATGGTATGGTAAAGAATATAAAAATCACTACCGAATTGCAGGACTAAAACTAACCTTAGATGGTTCACCACAGGGTAGAACAGCCTGGCGTACTTTTCCATACCTGCTACCACCCGATGGACAACAAAAAGGGTATAAAGGATATCCAGCTATTCCAAGTGATGATACTGTAAAAGCGATAATTGGAAATGCCTATAAAAATAATTGGCAAATCTTAATGCATGTTAATGGCGATGCAGCGGTAGATCAACTCATAAAAGGGCTACAATTTGCAACCTCAACATATAGTGGTGGAGATCGTAGGCCCGTATTAATACATGGTCAGTTTTTAAGAAAAGATCAATTAGATAGCTTGAAGAAATATCAAGTAGTGGCTTCTTTATTTCCAATGCATACATTTTATTGGGGAGATTGGTATACAAAAATTATAGGACCAGATAAAGCCAATGAAATTAGTCCTGTAAATACGGCATTAAAAAAGGGACTGAAGGTTACAATACATACAGATGCACCAGTTGCATTACCCAATATGATGATGATTTTATGGACTGCTGTTAATAGGGTTAGCAGAAGCGGAGCTGTAATTGGAGCGCAAGAAAAACTAACGCCCTATCAAGCACTTCAAGCCATTACCAGTTGGAGCGCTTGGCAACATTATGAAGAAAAAACAAAAGGAACTCTTGCCAAAGGTAAAATCGCTGATATGGTTGTGTTAGATCAGAATCCACTTAAAATCGAGCCA
>JBDKJW010000186.1:0-4994 GCA_039796395.1 Bacteroidota bacterium | reverse complement strand
TAAAGAAAATTCTAAACTTTTTTTTCTTCAACTTAAACCAGGCGAACACCCCAACTATCCCGAAGGGAAAGAAGATAATACCCATTTTAATGAGTTAGGCGCCAGAAAAATTGCAGAAATAGTATTGCGTGAAATTAGAAAACATGATGTTGAATTGAGTAAACGAATCATTGTGCCCATAAAAAAATAGTTATGAGAATTTGGTTGGTTATTTTATGCATACTTTCTTTATGCTCAGGTTTTACGCAGCAGAAACAATTTGATTTCATAGTTGCACAAACAGGCAAATCTCAATTCAAAACTGTACAAGCAGCCATTAATAAAGCAGAATCGGGTAGTGAAAAACCAATACGCATTTTCATTAAGAAGGGAATTTACAGAGAATTGATAACCGTGGATGCTAGCAAGAAAAATATTGTATTAGTTGGTGAAAGTAAAGACAGCACTATTTTAGTATTTAATAATCATGCAGGTACCAAGCTTTCTAATGGGGATACCTTAAATACATGGACCTGTGCGAGTTTTTTTATTTATGGAGATGGGTTTCATGCTGCCAATATTAGTTTCAGAAATGATGCTGGCTTTACTGCCGGACAAGCAGTGGCTGTAAGAATTGAGGGCAACAGAGCATCTTTTGATAATTGTAGTTTTATCGGTAATCAAGATGTACTTTTTTTGAGTGGAAATGGGGTAAAGCATTATTTTAATAGATGTTATATTGAAGGTACAACCGATTTTATTTTTGGAGCTTCTACTGCTTATTTTAATCAATGCCATATACATAGCAAGAAAAATTCACATGTAACGGCCGCGTCTACTAATAGCATTATACCTTATGGATTTGTATTTAATGAATGTTTGTTAACAGCGGATAGTAATATTAATAAAGTATCATTAGGTAGGCCATGGAGCCCTACCGCAAGTGTAACTTATTTGAATTGTACATTAGGAAAACATATTGTTCCTGAAGGATGGAATAATTGGAAGAATCCAGCCAATGAAGCTACTGTACGGTATGCAGAATATAATAGCAAAGGCGAAGGAGCCAATAATGAGCGTAGAGCAAGTTGGATAAAAATATTGACTTCCAAAGAGGCGGAACAATTTACTGTTGATAAAGTATTGGGTAATTGGAAACCTTATAATCCATGAGACTCCGCTTGATTATAGTAGGGTTGGCAATTTGTTTTTCAACTTTTAGTATTGCGCAAGAAGTAAGTACATATACTAATCCTGTTATTCATACCGATTATAGCGACCCTGATGTAGTAAGGGTTGGAGATGATTACTATATGACTGCATCGAGTTTCAATCATATACCCGGATTGCCTATTTTACATTCTACAGATTTGGTGAATTGGAAATTGATTGGATATGCACTTCACAAGCTTATTCCCGAAGATCATTATAGTAAAGTGCAACATGGCGGCGGTGTGTGGGCGCCAAGTATACAATACCATCAATCTACATTTTATATATTTTATCCCGATCCTGATTTTGGAATTTATCAAATTACAGCAAAACAAATTACGGGTCCATGGTCGGCGCCAATTCTTATTGAAAAAGGTAGGGGCCTCATTGATCCAACAGTTTTATGGGATGATGATGGCAAGTGTTTTTTAGTACATGCTTATGCAGGTAGTAGAGCGGGGCTGAAAAGTATTTTGGCCTTAAAAGAATTAAATGCTACTGCAACTAAATCCATTGGCGAAACTAAAATTATTTATGATGGGCATGGTATTGATCCTACTATTGAAGGTCCGAAATTGTATAAGCGAAACGGATGGTATTATATTTTTGCACCAGCTGGTGGTGTGAGTACAGGTTGGCAAACTGTATTGAAGGCAAAAAATATTGGTGGCCCTTATGAGCGTAAAGTAGTAATGGCACAGGGGATTAGTAAAACCAATGGTCCTCATCAAGGAGCATGGGTTAATACAGTAAATGGTGAAAACTGGTTTTTGCATTTTCAAGATAAAGAACTGTTTGGTAGAGTGGTGCATTTGCAACCTATGCGCTGGATTAATGATTGGCCTGTAATAGGTGTAGATGAGGATGGGGATGGAATTGGTACACCCGTTACAAAGTATAGATTACCGATCTTTAAAAAGAATAACCCTACAAACTATAAACTTGCATCTCCTTGGCAATGGCAAGCAAATGCATCACCTCTTTGGATGTATCAGCAAGGTAAGCAGTGGCGACTATATGCAAATACAATACCCGATAATGGGGTTAATTATTGGCATATGCCCTCGCTATATATGCAAAAATTTCCGGCCGATTCTTTTTCTGCTACTACTCATTTTTCATTGAGTCCGCTGAAAGTAGGTGAACGTGCAGGGATGATTATTTTTGGTACAGACTATGCAGGCATTTTCTTGGAGCAAACAAAAGAAGGCATAATGCTCAAGAAAATGATTTGTATGGATGCGGAAAAAGGGAATGCAGACAAAGTAACAGATATTAGTAAATTGGCAAAAAATGATATTTATATAAAAACAATGGTTACCAAGCAGGGTATCTGTAATTTTTATTATAGTATCAACGGAATAGATTTTGTAAAGATAGATGGCGCATTTTTGGCAAAACCTGGAAAATGGGTAGGGGCTAAAATAGGTCTATTTTGCAGTAGGCCTTCATTTAATAATGATGCAGGATATATGGATATTGATTATTTTAATTTTAATAAATAAGTATGAAGCAGGTTATTTTATCTTTCTTGCTAACAGTTTGTATTTCTGCGAATGCGCAATCGAAAGTAGAATTGAAACTTATAGATGCTATTAATCATTTGCATAAAGCTATGGTTAATGGTGTTCGAGAAGAGCTTAGTGTAATTGTATCAGATCACTTAACCTATGGTCATTCGGGTGGGGCTGTTGAAAATAAAGAAGCTTTTATCGAAAAAATTGTGAGTGGCAAATCGGATTTTATCAATATTAGTGTTGAGCAACAAACTATTGATATTGTAAAAGATGTTGCACTAGTAAGACATACACTCTTGGGTGAAACAAACGATAATGGTAAACCATCAAGTATAAAGCTAAAAGTGTTATTGGTGTGGAAAAAAGAGAAGGGTGAGTGGCGGTTATTAGCAAGGCAAGCCGTTAAACTTACTTAATAGAGGATTCACGCTCGTGAATTTCAGCCGGTAATACAACAGTTTGAAATTCTGTAACTGCGCGTTTACTTTCTATCATCGACAATAATAGCTCAGCCGCTTTCTTACCCATATCGGCAGCTGGTTGCCGAACTACGGATAAAGAAGGCGACAATAACTCTGTAAGATCCAAATTGGAGAAACCAATTAAACCCAGTTTTTGCGGTATAATGATTTTCTCTTTTTTACAATAACGCATTAGGTTAGTAGTGATTTTATCTGAACAAGCAATTATTGCATCCGGTTTTTTCTTAGATTTCATTAACTTCTTCATGGCAGTTTCTACTTCGTCGTATAACATGCCACCGTGTGCACAATACTCAATGAATTCATCATTAATTGCAATATTATTATCAATCAGGGCATCTATATAACCTTGTATACGCTCTTTTGTTATTGATAAATAGGAAGAGCTGGCAACGCAAGCAATATTTTTAAACCCATTTTTAATTAATTGAGATGTTGCATCATAAGCGCCTCGTTTGTTATTCACTATTACCTTATGCATTTGTAAAGTATCTACGATTCTATCAAATCCTACCATAGCCATACCTTTACCATATAATTGATCTATGGCAGAAAAATCATGGGTTTCAGCTGAAACAGATAAGATAATTCCATCTACACTTCTTGATGCGAGATAGTTTAAAGCAGAAACCTCGCGCTCATAATTTTCTTTGCTCTGAGCTATAACCACATTATACCCCCTTTCTTGGGCAACTGATTCAATGCCATTGATGACTTGTGAAAAAAAACTGTTAGCGATTTCACTAACTAAAACACCAATTGAACTACTTCGTTTTTCCTTTAAACTTAAAGCAATTGGATTGGGGCGATAATTAGTTTCCCGAGCATATTGAAGCACTTTTTCCTTAGTTTCTGGGCTAATTTCATAGCTATCTCGTAAAGCACGACTAACCGTAGACGTAGATAAACCAAGGGCTTTGGCTATGTCTTTGATGGTAATAGCTTCAAACTTCATATAGCTTTTTTTGGCAACACTCTAAAGTACACAAAAATGAGATCATTCCCGGTATCGATTGCGTAAAAAATCCCTACTAAAAAGGGTATAGGGTGCGAAATACTAAGTAGACTTGTATATCGTAAAGCCTTGCCAAAGCTGAGTTATATGAAAAATTGCATTTTATTTTTTTTCACTATATTATTCTTTAACATAATTGCTGCCCAAAAGAGAAATTTTACTGTTTGGGTAACTTCCTTTAGAAAAGACACGATTAATATTCTTTCGTTAGGAGCAGTTGGCGATGGGTATCAACTGCAAACTGCCGTTATTAATAAAGCAATTCAAACGCAGCATAAAAAAGGAGGAGGTGTAGTACTCGTGCCGGCAGGAGTTTGGTTAACCGGCCCCATTGATTTGTTGAGTAATGTAAATATACACTTAGCCAAAAATGCACTTGTACTCTTTAGTAGTGATTTTTCCATTTATCCATTGGTAGCTTCTTCTTTTGAAGGTGTAGATGCTGCGAGATGTAAATCACCTATTACAGCAGAAAATGCTACAAATATTGCTATTACCGGACAAGGCATCATAAATGGGAACGGGCATTTTTGGCGACCTATTAAAAAAGACAAATTATCTGAAGGCGAATGGAAAAAACATTTGAAAATATATGGCGGTGCGTTAAGTGAAGATAAAAAAACATGGTACCCGTCTGCAACTGCTGTACAAGCGGCCGCAAATAAAGTAACAGGTAAATTAGTTGATGGGAAGAAGCCTGCCGATTTTGAAAACATTCGTGATTTTTTGCGTCCGCATTTGTTACGTATTAATAATTGTAAAAAAGTATTAATTGAAGGTATAACATTT
>JBDKJW010000185.1:0-5018 GCA_039796395.1 Bacteroidota bacterium | reverse complement strand
GCACCAGAACTACAGGAATTGGCCAAAGAAATGGAGAAAAAATTCTGGGCCGATTTGCAAGAACGCCTTGATGAAATAAAACAACATCCACTTCCTTATAAATACCAACAACCTGAATTGGTTTGGAAAAGTTTAGGTAAGGCAACAGTTGCCGACTTCGATTACTCTCCGAATACTAATATTACGCAAGACCAATTCAAGCAGTTGTTTGAAGGCTTAATGAAATGGCCTGAAGGTTTTCAGCCATTGAAAAAGATTGACAAACTTCTTCAGGATAAAGTTAAATTGTTAGAAACAGAAGGGAAAGTAGATTGGGCTACGGCGGAGTTAATGGCGTATGGCTCGCTCTTAATAGCAGGTAATATTGTGCGTATGAGCGGACAAGATGTACAGCGTGGTACATTTAGTCACCGCCACGCTATCCTACGTGATGAAAATACCAATAAAGGATATAACCGCTTAAACCATTTTCAAGAACAACAAGAAAAATTCAGGATATACAATTCATTATTGAGTGAGTATGGAGTACTTGGTTTTGAATATGGTTATGCCATGGCCAATCCGAATGCATTGGTTATTTGGGAAGCCCAGTTTGGTGATTTCTGCAATGGTGCACAAACCATGATCGATCAGTTTATTGCAGCTGGTGAACAAAAATGGCAACGCCAAAATGGAGTGGTGATGCTATTGCCGCATGGTTATGAAGGCCAAGGTCCAGAACATAGTAGTGCCCGTTTGGAAAGATTCTTACAGATGTGTGCCGAAATGAATATGGTAGTTACCAATATTACATCTGCGGCTAATTTGTTTCATGCATTACGCCGTCAATTAACTTGGAACTTCCGTAAGCCGTTGATTAATTTTTCACCGAAAGCCAATTTGCGTAACCCAGGTACTTACAGTGAAGTAGCTGAATTTACCCAAAATAGTTTCCGCGAAGTGATCGATGATAATTTTGTAAACGATCCGGTAGAAGTTAAAAAAGTATTATTCTGCTCAGGTAAATTGTATTTTGAAATGGCAGATAAACAAGCCAAAGAAAATAGAAAAGATATAGCTATTGTACGACTTGAACAGTTATATCCATTGCCGTTGAAACAGCTTGATGTATTATACAAGAAATACAACAAAGCAACTTGGTTTTGGACACAAGAAGAGCCGCTTAATATGGGAGCGGCAGGCTTTTTACAAATGAATTTGAAAACAATCAATTTTGGGGTAATCAGTAGAAATGCAAGTGCTGCAACAGCTACTGGTTATGCAAAAGTGCATGCGCAAGAACAAGCAGAAATTATTAATACAGCATTCAATATCTAAATAAACAACGCAAACATATTTGTATGATCGAGATTAAAGTACCTACCGTTGGTGAATCAATTACGGAAGTAACGCTTTTAAAATGGACGAAGAAAGATGGTGAATGGGTAGAGCGTGATGAAGTAATTGCCGAATTGGAAAGTGAGAAAGCCACTTTTGAAGTGAATGCTGAAAAAGCAGGTATACTTACAACAGTAGGTAAAGAAGGCGATACTATTAATATTGGTGATGTATTGGCTAAAATTGATGAAACTGCTGCAAAGCCTGAAGGTGCTGCTAAAGCTGAGTCTACAATAGAAGCAAAACCCGAATCCCGTAGCTCGGAACCCGTATCTCGTAACTCGGAACCCGTATCTCGTAACTCGGAACCCGTATCTACCGATATCAAAGCTACTCCGGTAGCTTCTGCCATTATTGCCGATAAAAAAGTAGATGCAAAAGCAATTACTCCATCTGGTACGGGTGGTAAAATCATGAAACAAGATGTACTTGAAGCCTTGGCAAACCCGGGCAAAAAACCGATGGTTGCGGGTGGTGAATTATTTAGTAGAAATGTGCGCCAAGAAAAAATGAGTGCATTGCGTAAAACAATTAGTAGGAGATTGGTGGAGGCTAAGAATACTACTGCTATGCTTACTACTTTTAATGAGGTAGATATGACGCGTATCATGGATATTCGTAAGCAATACAAAGATAAATTTAAAGAGAGCCATGGTGTAAATCTTGGCTTCATGAGTTTCTTTGCAAAAGCTTGTGCTATTGCTTTGGGAGAATGGCCTTCTGTAAATGCATTTATTGATGGCGACCAATTAGTATATCATGATTATGCAGATATTAGTATTGCCGTAAGTACGCCACGCGGCTTAACTGTTCCAGTAATGCGTAATGTGGAGAGCTTAAGCATGGCAGATATTGAAAAGAAAGTGATTGAATTGGCTGGTAAAGCACGCGATAGTAAACTTACTGCTGAAGAATTACAAGGTGGTACATTTACCATTACCAACGGTGGTGTGTTTGGTAGCTTAATGAGTACGCCAATTATCAATATACCACAGAGTGCTATTTTGGGTATGCATAAAATTCAAGAACGACCAATGGCTGTTAACGGACAAGTAGTGGTTCGTCCCATGATGTATATTGCTTTAAGTTACGATCATCGTATTATTGATGGGAGAGAAAGCGTTAGCTTCTTGGTACGTGTAAAAGACTTGCTCGAAAACCCTGAATTATTGTTAATGGGTAAAGATCCCGTAAAAACATTGTTAGAGCTATAGTTGAAGTACGCCAATCAATACCTTCAATCTGCCATTGCTATCATTGATAGTTACGATGGTGCTGTTCCTTTAGCAGGCTTTTTAAAAAATTACTTTGCTGCGAATAAAAAATTCGGTTCAAAAGACCGTAAGCATATTGCACAATTATGTTTTGCCTATTATCGATTGGGGCATGCTGCTAAACAATTATTTGCCAAAGAAGCCATTCAAGCATCATTACAATTAGCCGGTGTTGCTACAGATTGGGCGTCTTTATATGATGATACATACAGCAAAGTATCCATAGATAAAAATGCTGTATTCCCATTTTCAGCTGCATTGAGTGATGGGATAGATCTAGACCAATTTGTTGCTAATCATTTCATACAGCCTGATGTTTTTTTGCGTATTCGTCCGGGTAAACAAGAACAAGTGATGAATGCGTTACAGCAAGCTGGTATTGGCTTTCATGCCATGGGTACATATACACTAGCCGTGGCAGCCAGTACTAAATTAGATAATGTGGGTAGCATCAATAAAGATTATGTAATTCAGGATTATAGCTCCCAGCAAGTGGGCGTTTTACTTAGTAAGGTGAAAGAGGAGAGGTTAAAGGTTAAAGGTGAAAGGGAGAAGAAGGAAGATGAATATAACCCTTCTAGCTTACAGCTTCAACCTTCTACCTTATCTCCTTCCCCCTTCCCACTTCCCACTTCCACCTCCGTTTGGGATTGCTGTGCAGCAAGTGGTGGCAAATCTATTTTAGCAAAAGATGTGTTTGGTGATATTGACCTAACTGTTTCTGATATTCGACCTTCTATTCTTCAAAATTTAAAGAAACGATTTAGCGAATCTTCAATCTTCAATTATCAATCTTCAGTCATTGATCTTACAAAGATTTCCGATGCCAGATTGAAGATTAAAGATTTTGACTTAGTCATCTGCGATGCTCCTTGCACAGGCAGTGGCACTTGGACTAGAACCCCAGAACAATTGTATTTTTTCAAAGCATCAACCATTGACCAGTTTCAGCATTTGCAGCAAAAAATTATCTTGAATACGATTGGTGCAGTGAAGAAAGGAGGTTACTATTTATACATTACTTGTTCTGCCTTCAAAAAAGAAAATGAAGAACAGATTGCATTTATTCAAGCGAATAGCGGGCTACAATTAGTAGAACAACAATTAATTAAAGGCTACACGCTACACGCTGATACTATGTTTGCTGCGTTGCTGAGAAATAAGGGATAAGGTATATGGGGTAAGGTATAAGAGGTAAAATATAGTCAATAAGTAACTAACGTCTACGGTCCACGGTCTACAGTCTAACAAGTTCTCCACGCTGAATAATGCCTCCGCCAATTACGTCGTTGCCTTCGTAAAAAACGGCGCTTTGTCCGGGTGCAATACCTTTTACATGTTCATAAAAATGAGCCCTGATGCCATTTTCAGCTGTATACAAATTACTCAATGCACCTTTATCTTTATAGCGGATTTTTGTTATGGCTTCCATGCCATTTGTAATACCATCGTATTTGATCCAGTTAAGTTTACCTACTAACATATCATTCTGTTCCAGATCTGTTTCATCGCCCAATACAACAGTATTACTTTCTGGGTTAATAGCTGTTACATAGGCAGGTTTGCCCAAAGCAATATCCAATCCCTTTCTTTGTCCTACGGTATAAAAAGGATAACCCTTATGCTGACCTAATTTTTTCCCCGTTTTATCTACAAACCAGCCACCTGCTACTTTTTCTTCCAATCCTTCTACTCTTCTTTTTAAGAAACCACGATAATCATTATCAGGTACAAAACAAATTTCATAACTCTCACTTTTCTTAGCCAATTCGGGGTAACCCAAATCAACTGCCATTTGTCGGATAGCAGATTTTCGATAACCACCTAAAGGCATCATGGTTCTACTTAATAATTCTTGATCTAATCCCCACAAAACATAGCTCTGGTCTTTCGTTTCATCTAAACCTTTACTAATTACATATCTGTTATTGGTATGTTTACGAATTTCGGCATAATGGCCTGTTGCAATAAAATCACAATTCAGTGCATTAGCTCTTTTGAGTAAGGCGCGCCATTTAATATGTGTGTTGCACATTACACATGGGTTAGGTGTTCTGCCAGCAATATATTCTTCAACAAAATTCAAGATCAGTTCGATCAGTGGTCAGAAGTGTCGAATTCAAGTATAATATTAATGAATTGACTACTGAAGTTTCAGACGATGAGGTGAAATTGAACGATCTAGTTAAGATATCTCTGAAAACTCAATCACCGATTGTATTTGATAAATATGCTGATTTGAAATCAAGTGGATCGGCTATATTGATTGACGAAACTAGCAATATTACGGTAGGTGCACTAATGTTTGTGTAGCTCAATTTATGGTTGATTACCAAATATTATTGGATTGAGATATTCTATTAATTC
>JBDKJW010000184.1:0-5039 GCA_039796395.1 Bacteroidota bacterium | reverse complement strand
ATAGTTACTTATTCTACCTAGTTACTTTTCCTACCTTCCTCCTAATACCTTCAACCCTATTCCTTCCACCCCCAACCTATCCTTTGCTCTTCAAATTCGGATGTGGCGCAGGAACTGTATTGGGCCCTTGTTCAGTAGTGCCTTGTAAATCAACTGTATTGGTATCACCATCTTGTGCATATACAAATAGTAATCTACTTTCCGCAATACCTTGCTTCTCTACCAAATACTTAATAACAGCATTTACACGCTCCCAACTTTGCTGTTGAGCCGATTTGCTTGAAGCACCATAACCAATCACTTTTACATTACAAGTGGGATTTGCTTTCAACTGAGCAGCAGCAGCAGCTAATACAGCCTGTGCATCTTTGGTTAACTTAGTATTGCCTTTAAATTGTACACTTGGCAATGCACCAATAGCACATTCTACTTTATCTACTGGGCGGTAATTAGCCATCATATCTTTGATTTCCTTGCAACAAGCAGGCTCTGGACAAGCACCGATACCATCATTATTTACAGGAAAACATTTTTGCGGCGTAAGTAGTTCTTTATCGCGGAAATCAGGAACGCCATCTCCATCGGTGTCTTTTGAAACACCATGTGTATCTACAGGTGCTCCCGCAGGTGTATTTGGCTCAAGATCAAATTGATCGGTTACACCATCTTTATCTGCATCAGGCAATACTACCTTAGGTAGTTTCATATGCTTGGGTGAATTCAACTCACTGTACACATAATTATTAGGGTTAATCCACCACAACGGCTGAACCTTTCTATCAACACTACCAATATTTACATTAACGCGGATTGTTGAGAAACTAAAGAAATCATTGTTATTATCTGCCTTCCACGCATCTAAATAATCATATCCGGGAGCTGTAATTACAAACTTTTGCTCAAATCCAATATTAATTTTCTCGTTGATTTTATAAGCAAACCCAGCACCCAAATTTAACCCGTGCATGAGCGCCAATGATTTTCTACCATTTACGGTATTACCAAACATTGTTGTTATCAAACCATCTTGGGTATTTGCCTGTCCGGGGCGCTGGCCATAGAAAATACTATACCCATCTGGTTGAGCACCACCAGGATTTTTAAATTGTACACGCGTACCAATTAAACTATATCCCGCTAATACATACAAATTTGATTTGGGATTACCTCGGTAATGGCTACCTGTGTTTAAGGAAGCAATTACATCTACACCCAAAATATAGGCATCGTTTTTATAGGCAACTTGTCCTACCGAAGTTCCAAATGCGCTAGGAGAACCTGCATTCATGGCCCCAGTTAAGGACCCCCTTAATGAAATCACATGGCCCAAAGCTTTACGCATTGAAACTGTTCCAGCAAAACCAACTTTAGAATTTACATCTGCTAATATAAAGGAAGGCCCTATTCCAAACCCCAATTCCCATTGGTTACGGGGTTTTGCAGGGTAAGGATACTGATTATTCAAAAACTCATTATGCTGTGGCATATCCTTCACAGCTATTTTAGAACTGTCTTTCCAATCCCATCCCCAATCAGTTTGCGCAGTTGCTGCAGTTGCTAACCCTACAGCTATCGCCATCGTCATTAAAATCTTTTTGCTTGTCATGTTAGGTATTTGATTTAAAACGTAAAAATGAATGTGAAAGTATACCAAAACTCGTACCACTTGCAAATAGCCCGTTATTTAACGGAGTAGTTGTTCAGTATAGACCGCAAATGTAAGATAACCGCTGCCAAACAAGCATTTTTTGCCCATTTGCAACCTATATTGCACTATAATTATAACATGGATTTAGCAAAAAAGGTTATTGGCAAAGAATTAGTGCTTTTCGAAACACATTTTAGAGAAGCGGTGAAGAGTAGAGTGGCATTGCTAGATCGTATTATGGAATACATTGTAAAGCGCAAGGGGAAACAACTTCGCCCGATGTTTGTGCTTTTAAGCGCCCATTTATCAGGTCCAATAAATGATATCACTTACCGGGCGGCATCGCTTGTAGAACTGCTTCATACAGCCACTTTAGTACACGATGATGTAGTAGATGACGCCATGGAAAGAAGGGGTTTTTTTTCTATTAATGCACTTTGGAAAAATAAAATTGCCGTGCTTGTAGGCGACTATTTATTATCCAAAGGTTTGCTTCTTTCACTCAATAATAAAGATCACGAAATTTTGAGCATTCTGTCGGAGGCAGTTAAACTAATGAGCGAAGGTGAATTATTGCAAATCGAAAAATCTAGAAATTTAAATTTGCATGAATCTGTTTACTATGAAATTATTAATGGCAAAACTGCTTCATTGCTAGCTTCTGCTTGTGCAGCAGGTGCAACAACTACTTCAAATAATCCAGCTATAGTTGAACGCATGCGTTTATTTGGGGAGAAAGTAGGTATGGCATTTCAGATAAAGGATGATTTATTTGATTACAGCAGCGAGCAAATTGGCAAGCCCACAGGCAATGATATCAAAGAAAAAAAACTTACACTCCCACTTATCTATACACTTAATAATTGTGATCAATCAACAAGAAAAAAAATTATCTATATTATTAAGAATGAGAATACCAATAAAGAAAGTGTTGCATATGTAATTGATATGGTTACAAAACAGGGAGGCATTCAATATGCTACAGATAAAATGTTTGCATTTAGAGATGAAGCCATGCAGTTATTATATCAGTTTGATCCCTCACCTACTAGAGAGGCTTTAGAAGAGCTTGTTCGATACACAACCGATAGAACTTATTGATGCAAAAAAAATGGAAAATATCAGCTCAAGATCCAAAAGCCATTGATGCGCTTCAAGCATCCTTAAAAATAAATGCAACACTTTGTAATGTGCTCGTTCAAAGGGGTATAGATACTTATGAAAAAGCACATCATTTTTTTCGCCCACAGCTACATCATTTACATAGTCCGTGGTTGATGAAAGACATGGACAAAGCTGTAAACCGTATAATACAGGCATTTGAGAAAAATGAAAAAATACTAGTTTATGGTGATTATGATGTAGATGGCACTACTGCAGTGGCATCTATGTTCCAATTTCTAGAAAATATTTATCCTAGCGTACAATTTTATATTCCACATAGATATAGAGAGGGTTATGGCGTATCGAAATTGGGGATCGATTTTGCCAAAACTGAAAATATTAGCCTGATTATTTCTTTGGATTGCGGCATTAAATCTTCCGACCTCATTCAATATGCCAAAGAAATGGAGATCGATTTTATTGTTTGTGACCACCACTTACCAGATGAATTATTGCCTCCAGCTGTAGCCATATTAAACCCAAAACAAAAAGATTGCAATTATCCATTTAAAGAATTATGTGGATGTGGCGTAGGATTTAAATTGATGATGGCACTTGCCGAAAAACTTGGCTTGCCTGATGATACTTATTTACAGTTTATTGATTTAGCTGCCATAGCCATAGCAGCAGATATAGTTCCGGTTACTGGAGAAAATAGGGTACTCGCATTTTATGGAATAGAAAAAGTGAATAATAAGCCATCGATTGGTATTAAGGCCTTACTTGAGAAAGCTACTGCTAAACAGCATCTTACGCTTACGGGCTTAGTTTTTGTGGTAGCGCCACGTATTAATGCGGCTGGCAGAATGGATGATGCAAGAAAGGCAGTTCAATTATTTATTGAAAAAGATGTAAGTGCTGCCATTGCATTAGCGGGGCAATTACAAAGCGATAATACAGATAGAAAAGAAGCTGATAGTTCCATTACAGAGCAAGCACTTGAACAACTTAAAACAAACCTGGCAACAGCTAATAAAAAAACAAATTTTGTATACAATGATACTTGGCACAAAGGCGTTGTGGGTATTGTTGCTAGCCGATTAATTGAAACATATTATAAGCCAACTATTGTTCTTACTAAAAGTGGAGAATATGCGGCCGGTAGTGCTCGCAGTGTAGCAGGTTTTAATTTATATGAAGCTATACATGCCTGTAGAGAACATTTATTGGGTTATGGCGGACATTTTGCTGCTGCTGGAATGACACTTCAAATCGAAAAAATAAATGATTTTGCAGCAGCCTTTGAAGCCGAAGTGGCGCGCACTATTCAACCACATTCACTAGTACCAGAATTAATAATTGATACGGAAATAAAATTTAATGAGATCAATCCTACTTTTTATAGTATACTCAGGCAAATGGAGCCATTCGGACCAGAAAATATGCGCCCTGTTTTTGTAGCGCGGAATATAGTGGATACTGGTTTTTCAAAAATTGTAAAAGACTTACATATTCGTTTTGTAGTAAAGCAGCAGGGTATTAGTTTTTCTGGGATTGGGTTTAATCTAGCACCGAAATTTCATATCTTACAATCTGGCGAACCTTTCGATTTAGTTTTTACTATTGATGAAAATGAATGGCAAGGACAAACAAGTTTGCAAATAAAAGTTATTGATTTGTTAGCAAATCATGAACCTTAGTTGCATCTAATCATTGATTCCTGAACATTGCTTATCGTAGAAATAAAAAACTAACTGTAGTAATCATTATGATATGGCGTGGCGCCTTCGGCGGGTGGATTGTCTTTCCCTGCTCAATCGGCTAATTGGTTATTGGCTTATAATTGGTCAAACAATGCAGCACTGGGGACCCTATCTGCACTTACAGTAAAACCAAATGAATTTGCCCAATCGGAATTAACAGGAACTTGTGTTGTAAATGGTAGATATCAATTAAAAAATATTGTTCAGGTATTAGAAGCATTTGAAATTTTAAAAGAATTGGGCTTTAAACTCAGCGAACATAACTTGCTACAGGGTTTAAAAAAGTGCAAACAAAATACAGGCTTTTATGGTCGTTGGGATATTATTAACCACAAACCAACAGTTATTGTAGATGTTGTGCCATTACATAATATACTTGTGCTAGTGGCAGAAATAGTTACTGCTGTTGGTTGCGTTATCGTAATCACATTGCTTTTAACAGTAATTTGTTTATCTGTTGAAATAGGTGCCTCGAGCACAACACAATGACGTGGCACTTGAAAATCATCCGCTGGGCGAAGCCC
>JBDKJW010000183.1:0-5104 GCA_039796395.1 Bacteroidota bacterium | reverse complement strand
TTTGTTTACGGCTTTTGGTTATATAGCGGGCAATTTTAGTTTTACTTTCTTATTTTTTTCGATTGGCTTTTGGTATTTATTATCCCAAATTTCAAAACTCTATTCTGATAGAAGATCAAATAAATTTTCGGAAGAAATAATCTTTGTTACTTATAACACCGTATTACTTTCTATTGCCCTAAGCTCAACGCTATATTTCATAGATACCAATAAAGTGTACTCGTTGGGTCATTTTTTATCTTATTTAGGTTTCATCCTTATTACTGTTTGTTTAATTAAGTATTTACTCCGAAAAAGTATACATGCAGCTTTACACCAAGGAAAATTATATGATAAAATTTTGCTCGTAGGCTCTACACCTGCCGCAATGCATTTTTATGAAACAGTGAATAAGTTTTACTATTATGGCTATGAATGTATTGGTTTAATTGATGAAAAACCGGCTAAATTAAATGGCTGTAAGTATTACGGAAAAATTGATGCCTTAAATACGGTGCTCAAGCAAGAAGTTATTGATGAGGTAGTGATTGCTTTACCACATAATGAGTATGGCAATATCCAACGTTGTATGGAGATATGTGATTTTCATCGAACAAAAGTGCGGATCCTACCCGATTTACAGCAATATGCATCTGCGTCTTTGGAGGTTGATAATATTGGTTTATTACCCACTATCAGTGTTATTGATTTACCGCTTGATAAATGGCAGAATAAATTATTAAAAAGAGCTTTTGATATTATTTTCTCCTTGCTCATTTTCTTTACAGTTGGTATTCTTTTATTCCCATTAATTGCATTACTTGTAAAACTCACTTCTAAAGGTGCTGTTTTTTTTAAACAAGAAAGATGGGGCTTGAATAATGAAAAAATAACTTGTTATAAGTTTCGTACGATGGTTATGGGAAGCAGAGACTTAGATGATAATGGCTCGTATCAACAAGCACAAAGAAATGACCCTCGATTAACACCCGTTGGAAAATTTTTACGTCAAACTAATTTAGATGAATTACCCCAATTTTTAAATGTACTCTTAGGCAATATGAGTGTTGTTGGTCCACGCCCCCACCCTACGCCATTAAATATACAGTCGATGCACACTATCGATAACTATATGTTGCGGCATATAGTACTTCCGGGCATCAGTGGTTGGGCACAGGTAAATGGTTGTAGGGGCGAAACAAAAACGCCTTATGATATGCAGCAGCGGGTAAATTTTGATCTCTATTATATTCATCGCTGGACGTTCTGGCTCGATTGCCAAATTATATTACAAACCGTGATCAATATTTTAAGAGGGGATCAGAATGCTTATTAGACCGTGGACCGTGGACCGTGGACGGTGGACGGTAAAAAACCCCGAAGGGGTGACATTATAATAAAAAGAAGAAAGAAACATCAAATTAACCCCGAAGGGGTGACATTATAATAAAGAGGGAAGAAACATCAAATTAACCCCGAAGGGGTGACATTATAATAGAAAATGAAAAAATATTATACCGTAATTCTCGTGTTTTTATTTTTCGCCAATTCATACGCCCAAACGGTGTGGGAGAATCATAGAAGTGAAGTGTATCCCTATTTGTATCGGTTATCACAAAAAGGGTTAATTGATTTTCAAGATATTATTCGTCCGGTTAGTAGAGAACAAATTGCCGGTTTATTGATGCAATTAGATAGTTCTCGTACAAAACTTACAAGTGTAGAAACAAAAGAGCTTGATTTTTATTTGCAAGAATATAAACCTGTAGTTGGCGCAATTGATGCCAAGTTAAAAGCGGTACAAAAAGATCAAAATAAACGATTACGTGGTCTATTTTATCATGGTAATAATTTTCAATTCAATGCCGATCCATTTGGAAGTGTTATGCGGGTGAGTGGTGGTGGAAAAGATTTTACACAAATGAGCCAGGGGCTACAGTTTTGGGGTAAGGCCGGCAAATTTGGTTTTCAGTTTTATTATAGAGATTATACTGAAACGGGTTCGGGTATGGATAGTTTTAGGAGAGAAAGTCCGGAAACAGGTATCACCAAACTATTTAGTGGTAATCCAAGATCTCAAAACTTTTCGGAACTCAGAACGAATATTAGTTATAGCTGGCATAACGGCTCAATAAGTGTTGGTAAAGATCAATTACAATGGGGTTATGGTGAAAATGGACGAATTGTGTTGAGTGATAAAGCACCCTCCTATCCTTATATACGTTTCGATTATAAGCCACTGAAGTGGTTACAGTTTAATTATTTTCATGGTTGGTTAAATTCAAATATCATAGATAGCAATGCATCGTATGGAACAGGATCGGGCGTAGGCACTGCCACCCGCATTTTATTTATTCCAAAGTATATAGCCAGTCATACCTTGCTATTCAAACCAACTAAAGGTTTAGATATTGCTATTGGGGAATCTATTGTGTATAGCGATCGGTTAGATATTGGTTTTTTAATACCCATTAATTTCTTCAAAATTTATGATAATAACAGGAGCAATTATGATATAAGGGCCGGTGCTAACGGACAATTTTTTTTACAAGTAAGTTCAAGAAATCATATTAAGAACACTCATGTATATGGTTCACTGTTTGTAGATGAGATAAGGGTTTCTACCATGTTTAATAAAGCAAAAAGCAGGAATCAGTTGGGTTATACTATTGGTGGTTCGGTAACCGATGTATTGCTGCCTTATTTAACCTTGGGTGGTGAGTACACCAGGGTAAATCCATTTGTATATAGTAATTTATTACCCGCTCAAAACTATACACAACATAATAATGCCTTAGGCGATTGGATGGGTAATAATTTTGATCGGTCAACACTATTTCTTAAGTACACACCCATACCCCGCTTACGTACTTATATCCGTTATCAGCATATTCGGAAAGGTGGTGCTGGTACTATTTATCAGCAGTATGAAGCCGAGCCACAACCTAAATTTCTGTTCGATTTCCAGAAAAAAAGAACCGACCTGTTTGTACAAGTCGGTTATGAGTTTATCAATAATTTTTACCTAACGGGAAGCTATCAGTGGGTCAAGCAAACCTTAGCAAATGGAACAGGTACCAGTGGTGGTACTATGCAAATAGGTTTAAGTTATGGTTTGAGGTAGTTACTGATTAATACTTTAAAATATCCTGATAATTTGAAGTACACTTGTTCGTATGATTATTAGGAAATCAGTGTAGAAGCCAAGATAAGATTGGCCATGCTTTTGAACATTTCATTTATCAAGAACTATATGCGCACAGTAAGTATACAGATTTGAATTATACAATAAGTTATTGGAGAACTGCTTCACAGGTTGAGGTTGATTTTATTTTGGGGGATCATGAAGTGGCAGTAGAGGTGAAGGGAACAAAAAATGTTCAAAGTCGTGATGTAAAGGGATTAAAGAGCTTTGCAGAAGAGTATAAAGTGAAAAAGAGTATTGTTGTGAGCAACGACCCCGTAGAACGTTTAATGGGTAATGTGTTGATCATGCCTTGGAAAATTTTTCTAGAAAAGCTGTGGGCTGGGGAAATTATTGCTTAGTAAATTTTTGTTTTATCACTAATGGAAAAAAGGCAGGTGCTTCTATAAAATACCTACGAAATAATCTTCTGGGTTCTTGCAAAAAACGAAATAACCATTCTAATCCATTTTTTTGCATCCATACAGGTGCTCTTGGAACTAACCCTGCTGTTACTTCAAAGGCACCGCCTACGCCGATCAAAATATTAGATTCAATAGCATCAAAGTGTTCTGCAATCCAATAGTCTTGTTTAGGCGCAGTTAAACTAACAAACAATACATTTGGCTTAACCTCATTAATCAATGCAAGTATTTTCTTGTTCTCCTCAACTGAAAACTTATTTGCAAAAGGGGGCGAATAATACCCTGCAATTTTTGGATTGGGGAATTCAGACCTAATTTTTTGTACTAAACTTGCTGCAACACCTTCTTTCGCTCCCAAAAAAAACATACTATATCCTCTCCTATTGCACTCAGCAATATATTGAGGAACTAGGTCTAATCCTGTAATTCTTTCTTTAATGGGTGTTCCTAAGAAACTAGCTGCCCATTTTAGCGGAATACCATCGCATAACACAATATCTGCCGCATTATACAGCTGCTTTAACTCATCAGATTTTGCAGCTGCTGTAATACAATTTACTGGTGTAACACAAACCCGCATCTTTTTATCAAGGGTTATTGTTTCATTAAAAATCGCAACCAGGTCTTCCATAAACACAGATGATACATCCACCCCTGCAATATTTACTTGCGTTATACTCATTCTACTATTTTCAAATCTTTATTAAACTTCTCGTATAAAATAAAATGAAGCCAGTTTGTAAAACTTCAATGATACCAGGTACACCAGTAGCGCTATTTAGTATTATTTTTTAGCATGAATATCAAACCAACTAAACTTATTCAATCCATGGCCACTAACCACATCATAATATTGGTGATATGCAGTGTTTACTTGCTCAGCAGTTAACCAATCACCATCTGTTTCTTCCCCAAATGGACCTGAAGAGCCAAAACTATATTTAAAGGGCAAGTAATGCTGCAATCGTAACTTAAGCCGATTCTTTTTATTTTGTATATAGGTGAAGGTTTTATTTTTTTCCCACGCAATATCTAGCTGCTTGAAATTGCGAAACTGATTGATAAGCTTAAAATGGGTGTACCCCATATCAACAAGCAAATCAATACATTTTGGAGACGATGCTTCACAAGAAATATAAACAGGATATGCTTTATAACCAACAAGGGTTTCCAAACAAATGGCATCATATCCCTCTATATCAATTTTGAGATAATAAGGAACACCATATTCATCAAATAAACTAGATAGTCGTTTTGTAGCTACATCAATAACTGTTGCAGTCGTATTCATTCTATATCCTAAGTCTTTATTGAAGGAACTCCACTCCGATAAGTGTTGGTTGCAGTAAAATGGTAATATACACTCTTCTTCTGCTATACCTATATTCACCAATTGCAATTGTTTTGATGCTATGGCTTTTGTAAACTTTACGCTGGCTTCTTTTACCAATAATGGGTTTGCCTCAATACCAATAACCCGATAACCCTTTCTGAGGTAATGAATAGCATCTTCGCC
>JBDKJW010000182.1:0-5105 GCA_039796395.1 Bacteroidota bacterium | reverse complement strand
TTATCGGTTTGTTTAATATTTACTTGATGCAGTAAATGTAATCCTTTTTCTGCAGCAGCAACTATAGATTCGTTCGCTCGTTCATAGGGTAGAAGTATAGCAAATAGAGATCCTTTATCTAGTAGTTTTTGCACAATTGAAAACAAAGTTACTAGTTGTAATGTAGATTGATGCATCGCTAAATTTCTATTGGCTACGGGGCTTTCTAATTGATTAGCAAAAAAAGGTGGATTGCATATAATGGCATCATATTTTTTATTCGTTGTACTTGCAAAGTCTTGTATGGCCGTATGAAATACTTTGATATGTTGATGCCAGTTACTTATTTTGCAATTCTCGGCCGCCTGCAATGCTGCATTGGCTTCTACTTCAATCGCATCAATTTGCGCAGTTATTGCTTGCGCTAACATAAGCGACAATAAACCGGTACCTGTACCAATATCCAGTATTTTTTGTGGACTAATATTTTGAAAGAAAGAAGCAGCTACTGCACCAAATAAACAGGCATCGGTGGTTACTTTCATCGCAGCTTTATCTTGATGAATAACAAACTGTTTAAACTGAAAAAAAGAATTCGACATTGGCCTGCAAATTAATTGCTTTGTTTGAACTATAGATTCCTGTAATTTAGTTGATGCTGATTATGAAAAAATATAGCTCCCTTCTTTGGTATGGTTTTTCACTTGCTTTGGTAATGGGTTTATTGCATTTACTTGAGTTTAAATGGTATATCTTGGGGCATGCCAAAGACGCTTATATTGGCTTTGTAGCCGTTTTATTTACTGCAATCGGTATTTGGTTGGCCGGTAAGCTTACAAAACCTAAAAAGGAAACTATTATCATTGAAAAAACAATTTATAAAGATCCTGCTATCCCTTTTATCAGAAATAAAGCTGCCATAATGGAATTTGGACTTAGTAAGCGGGAAATAGAAGTACTTGATTTATTGGCAGAAGGCTATAGTAATCAAGAAATTGCAGAAAAATTATTTGTGTCGCTAAGTACAATCAAAACCCATGTATCAGGCATTCTAGAAAAATTGGGTGTAAAAAGAAGAATCCAAGCTATTGAGAAAGCAAAAACTGTTGGACTACTGCCTTAATATTCCTACTTTGGAAGGATATTAGGTGGTATAAAACATATTTGGCCGAAAGTATGACCCTTTTTTTTCTATTGCAACCCATGTTTGTAGTCTAAAATAAAAAGTATGAAAAAAAATGTAATTGTTTATGGTTCTATTGCCGGAGCCATTTTTGTGGTATTCATGATTTTATTAGGCTTATATCATGATAATTTCGATATGGATCGGGGAATGATCTATGGATATGGAACTATGATCTTAGCATTTTCCTTTGTTTTTGCAGGCGTAAAAAACTACCGCGATAAATACTTGGAGGGTAAAATCTCATTTTGGAATGCGTTTAAAACAGGGGCACTCATAAGCTTGCTCGCTTCTTGCTTTTACGTTGCATCTTGGTTAATTGTAAACAAAACGATGCTGCCCAATTTTGCAGACGAATATGCGAATGCTTATATCAAAAAAACAGCAGCATCGGGGGTATCTGCAGAAGTCGTTGCTAAAACAACCAAAGAAATGGAAGACTTTAAAATCATGTATAAAAACCCGCTTTATGTAGTTTTATTTACATTTTTGGAGGTATTGCCAGTTGGGCTATTAATTTCATTAATAACAGCGTTGGCATTGAAACGTAAAACAGGTAAGCCTGCATTGTCTTAAAACCATATTTAAAAAATTATCGTACATGGGGTAGGCACTAAGGCCCACCCCATGGTAGCTTTTGTAAAATCAGTTTCTGCTACATCATCCCAAAGAATGTTGGTATTTGGTATTATAGCACTTGTTGTAATACTAAGTATTGGATTTGTAAATCATAGTAGAGGCTTAACGCTATCGGCTCTGTTGCTCTATGGTTTCGCGTTTATTTTAACCTGTATATTGTACAGTGATTTTAAAGGCTACAAGCGATACATTAATACGGCTACCGTGCTTGCAGTTAATTGCTTTTTGGTATTGATATCTTTCGCGGAAGGACTTGCTACTGGAGGATACTTGTTTATTTTGCCCACCATATTTGCACTTGTTTTTATGATGGGTAATACCCGTGAATATAAGGGCGAAGTATTGTTCAACTTTATACTTAGTATTAGTTCTTTTGCAATTTGCATTTTATTTGTGCCTAATAAAAGTGCTTGGCAGCCTATTTCAGAAGAGATATTTGAAATGATGTTTACCATGAACACCATTTCTGTAGTAATACTATGTGCCATTTTTGCGTATACCGGTATTTACTATGAGCGTAGGGTAATTGCTCGCCTAATAGACGAGAAAAATAGAGCAGAATGGCAAGAGAAAAAAATAAGAGAGCAGAACGAAAAATTAAGAGAGCTTGCCTTTATGAGTTCGCATACGGTAAGAGCGCCACTCTCCAATATTTTAGGATTAACAGCCTATATAAAAGAAGTGAAAGTAGATAGAGAATTTGAACGCTTTGCACTCGATGGTATTCAAGAATCGGCTAAGCAGTTAGATGGGGCTATTCATAGCATGGTAGAAAAAACCGGGTCATTATTAAAATTATAAACCCTTCCGCCTAGACGGAAGGGTTTATTTTATTGCCTAGCAAGAAGCTATTATTTATCGGCCGTTAAACTTGCCATTACATATTCTTGGTTTAAGCGAGCGATATTGCTGATAGAAATTTCTTTCGGGCAAGTAGCTTCACATGCACCTGTATTAGTACAAGCACCAAAACCTTCTTTATCCATTTGCGCTACCATATTCAATACCCTTGTGCTTCTTTCTGGATCGCCTTGTGGTAATAACGCTAAATGACTAACCTTAGCACTCATAAACAACATGGCGGAACTATTTTTACAAGCTGCTACACAAGCACCACAACCAATACACATGGCAGCTGCAAAACTATCATCTGCATCTTTCTTGTTAATTGGAATTGCATTACCATCTACCGCATTACCTGTATTCACACTAATATAACCACCTGCCTGAATAATACGATCAAAAGCAGATCGATCTACCATTAAATCCTTAATAATAGGGAAGGCATTAGCTCTCCAAGGTTCAACCACAATAGTATCGCCATCTTTAAACGCACGCATATGTAACTGACAAGTAGTGTTTGCCTGCCAAGGACCATGGGGCTTACCATTAATGTACATCGAGCACATACCACAAATACCCTCGCGGCAATCATGATCAAAAGCTACCGGCTCTTCTCCATCTCGGATAAGCTGTTCATTCAACACATCAAACATTTCCAAGAAACTCATTTCACTGGAAATATTTTCTACTCGATATAATTTAAATCCACCTGTAGACTGGCTATTTTTCTGGCGCCAAACTTTCAGGTTCAAATTCATGTGATAATGTTCCATGGATTAATTATTTATAGTTACGTTGACTAGGTTTAATAACATCATATGCTAATGATTCTTTATGCAGTTCCCATGCATGATCACCCTTGTATTGCCATGCGGCTACATACATATAATTTGCATCATCTCTCATAGCTTCTCCCTCAGGCGTTTGGTATTCTTCGCGGAAGTGACCACCACAACTCTCGTTTCTATTCAATGCATCTATACACATTAACTCGCCTAACTCAATAAAATCGGCAACCCGATTGGCTTTATCTAACTCAGGATTCATTTCATTAATTTCCCCTGGTATTTTAACATCACTCCAGAATTCTTTCTTCAGCGCTTGTACATCACGTATGGCTTGTTCTAAACCTTCTTTATTTCTGGCCATGCCGCATTTATCCCAAATAATTTTACCCAAGCGCTTATGGAAACTTTCAACGGATTGTTTTCCTTTAATATTCATCAATTGATGAATACGATCATGCACAGCTTTTTCTGCAGCCTCAAATGCAGGGTGAGAAGTTTCGATTGGCTTGTTGTAAATTTCATCAGCCAAATAATTACCCAATGTATAAGGAATTACAAAATAACCATCTGCTAAACCTTGCATTAATGCAGAAGCCCCTAAACGATTAGCACCATGATCACTAAAGTTGGCTTCTCCTAATGCATACAAACCTTGTACGCTGGTTTGTAATTCATAATCTACCCATAAACCACCCATGGTATAGTGTACGGCAGGGTAAATACGCATTGGTACTTCGTAA
Source organism: Bacteroidota bacterium (assembly GCA_039796395.1). Classification (GTDB taxonomy): domain Bacteria; phylum Bacteroidota; class Bacteroidia; order Chitinophagales; family Chitinophagaceae; genus Sediminibacterium. The sequence continues at coordinate 933 of JBDKJW010000182.1, read as the reverse complement.
GGATTCTCTCCGGTAATTTTTTCGTACATATCGAAGAGGTTACCATATTTCTCTTTCACCACGGCCTTACCTAAGCGAATGATTTCTTCCTGCGATGCATTATCTCTTCCTTCTTTATTGATTTCAATTTTGCCATAGCGGATAATCGCATCTGCATAATCTAAGTATACCGCTTGTTTTGAACTACCTACACCATATCCTGCATCACAACGCTCTTTCGCAGCACGTGATGCCACATCTCTTGGTACAAGATTACCAAAAGCGGGGTATCTTCTTTCTAAATAATAGTCTCGCTCTTCCTCTGGAATTTCTACTGCTTTACGCGTATCGTTTTGTTGCTTGGGCACCCAAATTCTACCATCATTACGCAATGATTCCGACATCAATGTAAGTTTACTTTGGTGATCGCCACTAACCGGAATACAAGTTGGGTGAATTTGTGTAAAGCAAGGGTTAGCAAAGGCAGCCCCTTGTTTATGTGCTTTCCAGGCTGCAGTAACATTACTACCCATGGCATTGGTAGATAAATAAAACACATTACCATAACCACCAGTACATAATAAAACGGCGTGTGCAAAATGACGTTCTAATTTACCTGTTACCAAATCGCGGGCAATGATACCACGTGCTTTGCCATCGATCATTACGATCTCTAGCATTTCATGCCTGCTGTACATTTTTACTGTACCCAATGCAACCTGGCGCTCTAAAGCTTGATAAGCACCTATGAGTAATTGCTGGCCTGTTTGTCCGGCTGCATAAAAAGTTCGTTGAACCTGTGTGCCACCAAATGAGCGGTTGCTCAATAAGCCACCATATTCACGCGCAAAAGGAACACCCTGTGCAACACACTGATCGATGATATTCGCACTTACTTCTGCCAAGCGATGCACATTAGCTTCGCGTGCGCGGTAATCGCCTCCTTTGATCGTA
>JBDKJW010000181.1:0-5111 GCA_039796395.1 Bacteroidota bacterium | reverse complement strand
TGATGATACTTTAAAATTTGGAAATTATATTGGTACTGGTATTGCTATTAAAAAAGGATACCTCTATGCTTCATCAAATACCAGTGTTTTTAGGTATAAATTAGACGCGAATCAAAATATTATTGATCTGGAAAATCCGGAAACAATTGTAGTTGGCTTAGTTGATAAACGTCAACATAATTCAAAATCAATTGCATTAGATAATGCGGGTAATATTTACGTAAATATTGGGGCACCTTCTAATGTTTGTCAGGAACAAGATCGCCAACAAGGATCAAAAGGTATGATGCCTTGCCCTATATTAGAAATAGCCGGTGGTATTTGGCAGTTTAAAGCCGATAAGCTAAATCAATCTTATGCTGAAGGTGTTCGCTATGCAACTGGGTTCAGAAATGTAGTAGGATTAGATTGGAACGAAGAAGTGAATGAACTATTTATAACCGTGCATGGAAGAGATATGTTGTACCAATATTTCCCAGCATTATATGATCGAAAATCTGGTGCCGAACTACCTGCTGAAACCATGTATATGGTAAAAAAAGGCGATGATGGTGGTTGGCCATATGTGTATTGGGATCATATACAAAATAAGAAAATACTATCACCTGAATATGGTGGTGATGGCAAGAAAACAGGCGCGTCGCAGGCAATTGAGCCGTTGGTAGGTTTTCCCGGACATATGGCACCCAATGCATTATTATTTTATAAAGGCAATCAATTTCCTGCAAAATATAAACAAGGCGCTTTTATTGCATTTCATGGAAGTTGGAATCGTGCGCCTGAAAATCAGGAAGGATTTTACGTGGTATTTGTTCCTATGAAAAATGGTAAACCAACAGGTAAGTGGGAAGTTTTTGCAGATGGATTCTCGGGCATGGAACAAGTAACGAATTTGGGTGCTGTAAAACATAGACCCTGTGGCTTGGCAGAAGGAGCAGATGGAGCCTTATATGTATCAGATGATAATAAAGGCTATGTGTGGAAAATTGAATACAAAAAATAAGTATGAGAATAATTAGCATAGTAGCATGTTTGATTATTGCTGCGAGTTTCTGTGTATTCGGACAAACTACGGTTTCAGACACAAAAGCAAGTATACAAAGAGGTAAAAAGGTATACGACCAGTATTGTTTGGCCTGCCATCAAGCTGATGGGGGAGGTGTGCCGCGTTTGAACCCGCCTTTGCAAAAAACAGACTATGTTGTTGGCGATAAAAAACGCTTGATCAATATTGTATTAAAAGGATTGAATGACCCGATTGAAATTAACGGAGAGGAATATGTAAACCCTATGGCATCGCATGCACATTTGAGCGACCAGCAGATTGCAGATGTGCTCACTTATATTAGAAACAATTTCGGAAACAAAGCAACTGCAGTAAGCCCCGCAGAGGTAAAAGCTTTGAGAGTAAAAAAATAAATGCATGAAGCCTATTTTATTTATTGATAGAGATGGGGTGATATTACAAGAACCACCAACCGACTTTCAGATTGATGCTGTTGAGAAAACACGCTTTGTGCCTAAAGCTCTTTCTGTATTGGGTACTATTGCAAAAGATTTTGATTTCTATAAAGTGATGATTACAAATCAAGACGGATTAGGAACGGCCAGTTATCCGGAAACCAATTTTTGGCCCTATCAGCAATTAATGTTAGATACACTAGCGGGAGAAGGATTTATTTTTGATGAAGTGCAGATAGATAAAACTTTTGCAGCAGATAACAGGCCTACGCGTAAACCAGGCACTGCTTTGCTTACACATTTGATGAATAACGATGCTTTTGATTTAAGTAAGTCTTTCGTAATTGGCGATAGATGGAGTGATATTGAACTAGCCATGAATTTGGGTGCTAAAGCCATTTATTTAAAGTCAGGCTTGCATGAGTTAACAGTAGCGCAATATGAAAAATACAAGCATGTTATTGCTTTAGAAACAAATAGTTGGGAAGATATATATGCTTTCTTAAAGTTAAAGCTTCGGGTAATAGAACATGAACGTAATACGAACGAAACAAAAATTGTCATCAAACTCAATATGGATGGAACTGGGAAAGCCAATATCCATACAGGGTTAGGCTTTTTTGATCATATGTTGGAGCAAATTGCTAGGCACGGAAACATTGATTTAACAATTACAACTGAAGGCGATTTGCATATCGACGAACACCATACTATTGAAGATACTGGTATTGCATTAGGAGAGGCTTTTGCGAAGGCTTTAGCAGATAAACGAGGAATGGAAAGATATGGCTTTGCTTTACCAATGGATGAGGCTGAAGCCAAGGTATTGATTGATTTTGGTGGAAGGAACTGGATTGTATGGGATACAGATTTTAAAAGAGAGAAAATTGGAGAAATGCCAACTGAAATGTTTTTTCATTTCTTCAAATCTTTTAGCGATGCGGCAAAATGTAACTTGAATATTTTTTGCGCGGGTGAAAATGAGCATCATAAAATTGAAGCTATCTTCAAAGCTTTTGCAAAAGCTATTAAAATGGCAGTTAAAAGAAACCCCTTTAGTAACCAGTTGCCTAGTACAAAAGGGGTATTATAGTGGAGTAACTTTTATTTTACAGCTGTTCTCTTCCATACATCTGTTCTGCCTATCAGTGATATGCCAATATAGCCACGAACTTCAATAGTATTGTTGTCTTTCATAGTTATTTTGCAGCTATAATCTTTCCCATTTTTGGGGTCGTATACTTTCCCTTCTTTCCATAAATTTTCTTTAATAAAAGTGAAATCGCGAAGGTTTACTAACCCAATTAATGGCCTACCTTTTAGCTTAGGATCATCATTTTTATCATCAACTTTTGGCTTGCCATTCGAATCATTCGGTTCTTGTAACCAAATAATCTTCCCAAAAAATTGATTTCCTTGTTTAAATATCTGAACTACTCCCTTACCATCGCCCGTTTTCCAAAATCCAACTATTGCATCAGGATTATCTGCATAACGGAAGCTGCTAGAAATAACAATGAGCGCAAGGGCAGATAAAATAGAAAGAATTGTTTTTTTCATAATTCAGTTTGTTTTACAAATTTGCAATAATTGTACTGTATGCTAAAACTCTTAACTGTATAAAAAGTTGTAAAATCAGCTTTTTTTTGTTTTTTAATACAAATACTACATATTTGCAACATGAATATAACAAATAAGCATTGGTGGTGGCATACAAACTCCGTTCGGGGATTGTAATGGCTATGCCAATACTATTTTGATCATATCAAAGCCCCGACTATCATGTCGGGGCTTTTTGTTTTAAAGCAGATTATATGAAACCAATTAATATTACCACGGAAGGCAAAAAAATGCTGGGAGATGTATACACCCCCGTTGGTATTTATTTGCGATTGCGGGATCGTTTTCGCGACACTATCTTATTAGAGAGTACAGATCATCATGTGGCGGAAAATAGCTATTCGTTTATTTGTATCAATGCGATTGCGGGTATAGAAATAAGTTCTCCTACCAATATGGAGTTTAAATTGCCCGCACAGCAGCCAGAAAAAAAAATAATTGATGCTACATCTAATATCCCTGATTTGGTTTGGGAGTTTATGCAACGGTTTTCTTGTAATGAAGTAACAGATAGGGAACTTAAGTTTGCCCAAGGCCTATATGGGTATACTAATTTTGAAGCCGTTCAATTTTTTGATACAATCCAATTAAAGGCTCAACAAGCCCATCCAATTCCCTTGATGCGCTATCGCCTTTATCAGTACGTTATAGCATTTAATCATTTTAAAGATGAACTATATCTCTGTGAAAATAAAATAAATAATATTGAATCTGAACTGGCAGTTGTGGAGTCGCTCATTAAAAGTAAAGATGTACCGGTATTTCCTTTTGCTTTAGTGGGGGAAGAAAAATCAAATCTTACCGACCATGACTATGAAGAAATGGTAAAGAAAGGTATTGCATCTTGTTTGCGTGGGGATGTATTTCAAATCGTTTTGAGTAGAAGATTTGAGCAATCATTTACTGGAGATGAATTTAATGTGTATCGTGCGTTACGAAATATTAATCCATCACCTTATTTATTTTTCTTTGATTATGGCGATTATAAACTCATGGGCTCATCTCCAGAAGCCCAGTTGGTTATTCAGCATGGCAAAGCAGTGGTACATCCTATAGCTGGCACATTCAAAAGAACGGGTGATGAAGAGGCTGATAATAAAGAAACACAACGCTTATTGTTGGATCCGAAAGAGAATGCGGAGCATGTGATGCTAGTAGATTTAGCAAGAAACGACTTGAGTAGGGTATGCGAAGATGTAAAAGTGAGCCATTATCGGCAGGTACATTATTACAGTCATGTTATTCATTTGGTGAGTGAAGTGGTGGGTACAGTTAAACCTAACCAAAACCCTTTTGCCCTTTTGGCCAAAACCTTCCCCGCAGGTACATTAAGTGGTGCTCCTAAAATAAAAGCCATGGAGTTGATTGATCAATTTGAATCATCATCTCGAGGTTATTACGGTGGTGGAATTGGTTTTGTTGGGTTCAATGGCAACTTTAATCACGCTATTATGATACGCACTTTCTTAAGTAAAGAAAATACATTGATTTGTCAGGCAGGTGCTGGTGTTGTTGCTGCAAGTAATCCTGCTATGGAACTGCAGGAAGTGAATAATAAATTAGGGGCGCTTAAAAAAGCAGCCCATGTTGCACAATCTATTAATAGCTAATTGAACAAGATAGTATGAAAGTATTGGTATTCGATAATTATGATTCATTCACGTACAACTTAGTTCATTTAATTGCAAAAGAACCTGGTGTTGCGGTAACTGTAAAACGTAATGATGAAATGGCATTAGAAGATATAGGCGCATTTGATAAAATTGTTTTATCGCCTGGTCCGGGTATTCCGGCCGAAGCAGGATTACTATTGCCGTTGATTGCAGCTTATGCACCCATGAAACCCATATTAGGAGTATGTTTAGGGCATCAAGCCATTGGAGAATCATTTGGAGGTAATTTGGTGAATCTCACGCAGGTTTATCATGGGATAGCAACACCTATTACCCATCTTAATAAGAGTTATTTGTTTAAAGGGTTAAGCGCAACAATTACAGTGGGTAGGTATCATAGTTGGGTTATAAGTGAAA
>JBDKJW010000180.1:0-5187 GCA_039796395.1 Bacteroidota bacterium | reverse complement strand
AAAAGGTGGTGGTTACCCGGGTAGAGGTATTAAATTGATTTGGGATGGACCAAATATGAAGATCACCAACTTCGATGAAGCCAATCGCTTTGTGAAGCGGGAGTATAGAGCGTTTTAAAGGATACTGAATATTGTTACGAGATTCGAGATTCGGGTTACGAGTTAATTTATTAAAAATAACTAACCATAACACGTATCTCGAAACCCGTATCCCGAAACTAAATCGAAAATGACTTCATGTAAGCTGCATCGGCCGCAGCTGCATCCAATGGATTGGTACCTGTAAACGCTTCTTGCTCAACAATAAAATGTTGCAAGCCATTTGCCTTACCTGTTTTAAGGATCGATTTAAAATCGATACCACCCTTACCAATTACACAAGATTCGATACCACCTGTTGCATTTTTGGTTTGATCTTTTATATGGCATAATCTAAATCTATTCGGATATTTTTTAAACCAAGCTTGTGGATCTTCTTTAGCAGCCACTACCCAATATATATCCATCTCAAAATCAACTAATGCAGCATCTGTACCTTTCATCATTACATCCTGCGGTAGCTCTCCATTGATGGGTTTAAAAGAATAATCATGATTATGATACGCGAAGCGGATACCATTTTTCTTAGCTATCTCTCCGCATTTATTAAACTCATCATTAAAGGCTTTGAAATTATCCATTAACTTCTGTGGCCCTTTATAAGCACATATCAAATACTTCATACCTATCTCTGCGGCTTCTGCAGCCTTGCGCTCAAACTCAACCGTATTCTGGCAATGGCTCGAATGTATCGTCATGCCTAAATCTTTTAGATACGCTTTAAACTCCGTATTCTTCATACCCCAAAACATACCTTTCATCCCCTCAAAACTTTCTACATGATTATAGCCATAGTCGGCTAATTTTTTCAAGGTTCCTTTTGGGTCTGCAGCCATCGCATCGCGTACCGTCCATAATTGAATACCAAATGCATTCAATTTTTTGGGCGGAGCCATATTCGCTAATAAACTATTTTCTCCTGCAAAAGGTAAGGTAAGGGCTGCTGTTGCTAAGCCAGTTGTTTTTAAAAAGTCTCTTCTTGTATGCATGGTTTCGAGTTACGGGTTACGATCCGCCTAGGCGGACGGGTTACGGGGAAAATTTTCAATATACAATCTTCAATCTGAAAAAATAAAATCTGATTCCAGATTGAAGATTCCAGATTCTAAGTAGCCCACGCACGATCTCCTTTTTTATAATCGATCGTTTCATATTTACCTGGCACAGCTACATAACGTAATACTTTGGTGGCTCCCACTTCAGAAGTGAAGAAACCCCACAGTGTTAGTTCTTTCATCATCCGGAAATAATGCGGTAGCTCTTCGGGTTTTTTCTTTTCTTGAAATGCTTTTTGTTCAGTATCTAAAGCAGTAAGAAATGTTTTCCGCTCATCTGCATTGGCTTCCATAAAAGATTTGCCAATCTTTGCTTTGGCATCTTTAAACTGTACCGCTTTTAACCCTTCCATAAATACTTTTTGCTCTTCGGGTTTATAACAGTCGCGCACAATTACCGTCATAAAAGCACCTACTTTGGCTTCTTTAGCACCGGGTGTATCTGTTTTTGGCAGGATTGTTTCAGCTACTTCATCGAGTAGGGCTATATCTTCCGGTGTAAAGGCAATGCCTTCAGTAGCGGTATTTTTACAGCCAGATAAAAACATTTCTGCACCTATTATACTTCCCCCTAATAAAAGGGCTACGCTGGATAAGGCTTCTCTTCTGTTCATATTAATTAGTTTACGAGATTCGAGTTACGGGTTACGAGTTAGAGATTTTGTTTCTTTAATTCCTCTACAGCAAAAGCAGCAGCGCGTGCTGTAAATGCCATATAAGTGAGTGATGGATTTACACAAGCTGAAGAAGCCATGAATGAACCATCCGTAACAAATACATTAGGCGCATCCCAGATTTGATTGTTTTTATTTAGTACTGATGTTTTTGGATCAGCACCCATACGCGCTGTTCCCATTTCATGAATACCTCTTCCTAGTACTCCGTTGCCTTCAAATCCGTGAACATCTTTAACGCCTGCATTGCTAAGTATTTCAATAGCATCTGCCTGCATATCTTTGCGCATCTTTAATTCGTTTTCCTTCAGCTCCGCATCAATATTTAATACGTTTAACCCCCACTTATCTTTTACATTTTTATTAAGTGTTACTTTATTATCATGGTTTGGCAACACTTCACCAAAACCCATCATACCCATTCCCCATCCACCTGGTTCAGATAAGGCTTCTTTCAATTCAGCACCGATACTGAGTTCGGGAATTTGTCGGCTCCAACCCGAACGGCTGGCACTTCCTTGATATCCAAAACCGCGCAAATATTCTTTTTTATCTGCACCCAAATTTTGGTAGCGTGGTATATAAATGCCATTCGCTCTTCTACCAAAATAATATTTGTCTTCATACCCTTCTACTCTTCCACCAGCACCCACACCTAAATGGTGATCCATAATATTATGCCCCAACTCACCGCTACTACTTCCCAAACCATCAGGCCATACATCTGTAGCTGAGTTCATGAGCAACCATGCAGAGTTTAATGAGGAAGCATTTAAGAAAATAATCTTCGCATTGTACGTATATGTTTTATTCGTTTCTGCATCTAAAATTTCAACACCAGTTGCACGCTTTTTATCCTTATCGTATAAAATTTTAGTAACGATACTCCAAGGTCTTAACGTAAGATTACCTGTTTTCATTGCAGCCGGAAGCGTAGAAGATTGTGTGCTGAAATACCCGCCAAATGGGCATCCTAGCCAACATTTATTCCGAAACTGGCAAGCAGTTCTTCCTTCATGGGCTTGGGTAAGATTAGCCGTTCTGCCAATAATCATAGCGCGCTGGCCCTTATAAAATTCTTTGATGCGCTTAGCCAAATCTTTCTCTACTATATTCATTTCCATCGGAGGCAAAAATTGCCCATCAGGCAATACTGGAATACCATCTCTATTACCACTTATACCAGCAAATTTTTCTACATAATCGTACCATGGTGCAATGTCTTTATAGCGCACCGGCCAATCAACAGCAACTCCATCTTTGGCATTGGCTTCAAAATCTAAATCGCTCCAACGATAGCTTTGTCGGCCCCACATTAACGAGCGACCTCCTACATGGTATCCACGAAACCAATCATATCTTTTTGTTTCTGTGTATGGGCTTTCTTTCTCATCTACCCACATATTATACGTTGATTCATTCAGCGGATAATCTCTATTACGCACGGGCTGATCAGCAACCATTTTCTGGGTTTTTCTATCGTGGTGTTCATAATCCCAGGTTTCTTTATTCGCATTTACATAGTCTTTAATATGCTCAATATTTCTACCTCTTTCGAGCATGAGCACTTTAAGTCCTTTTTCTGTAAGCTCTTTAGCAGCCCAGCCACCGCTGATGCCCGAGCCAATTACAATCGCATCAAAATTTTGATCAGCCATTTGTTTTAATTATTAATTGCTTATTATTAATTATTAACCCTTCGACTCCGCCGCGGCGGACAGGGTGACATCCCTTTTTCTTCTCCTGTCTACGGTCTACCGTCTTCGGTCTAGACATCGCAGATGTCTACCGCCTTCTTCAAACTCGCCAATCTATCTTTGCTCTCTTTTGCTGTAGGAATAAATTCTTGCGCTACAAAACCAGTAAAGCCAACTTCCACAATGGCACGCATAATAGCTGGATAATTTAATTCTTGCGCTTCCTCAATTTCATGCCGCCCCGGTACACCCGCTGTATGATAATGCCCAAAATAAATATGATTGTTTTTTATTGTTCTAATAATATCTCCCTCATTAATTTGCATATGATAAATATCAAAGAGCAATTTAAAATTAGGAGATCCTAAGCGCTTACATAATTCAACACCCCAAGCACTTTTATCGGCCATATAATCTTTATGATCTATTTTACTATTGAATAATTCCATTTGAATAATAACACCTTTCTTCTCCGCTATCGTCATTATTTTTTTCAAACCCTCTACACAATTCTTCAACCCTGTTTCATCATCCATGCCATTGCGATTGCCACTGAAACAAATTAGGTTTTTATAACCAGCAGCAGCTACCAATTCAATATGTTCTGTATAGTTTTTTACAAGCGTGTTATGTAGGGATGGATCATTCCAACCCTTTACCAGACTAATTTCTGCGCCATTGCACATGGTAGACATAAGGCCATGCTGTTTGAGAATTGGCCATTCTTTTGGTCCGATTAAATCAATACCTTGTAGTCCTATTTTTTTTGACTCTATACAAAGTTGATCGAGGGTAAGATCATTAAAGCACCATCTACAAACGGCGTGATGAATATTATTTTTTAATGATTTTTCTGAGGGCGTGCAAGCAGCAATAGTAGGCAAAAACGAACTAGCGGCAATAGCCGCAGAACCTGCTAGCATATTTTTTATGGCCAACCTTCTATTCGCTTTTTCTTTCATATAGCAATGGAGCATTAAATATACTGTTTGTTCCGTTTAAAAAAAATCAAAATACGTGAATGAAAAAAATAATCGGCGAATTGATTACTTTTAGTTCCTGCAAATAAAAAAATATGGGAAGAAAATTAAGAATGGGTATGGTAGGTGGAGGCAAAGATGCTTTCATCGGCGCCATACACCGGCTCGCGGCCAATATGGATGGTATGATAGAATTGGTATGTGGTGCATTGAGCATCAATCCACAAATTGCACAGGAATCGGCTGAAATGCTTTTCCTGCCTAAGGATCGTACTTATCTTACCTATGAAGAAATGATTTCTAAGGAAGCTGCATTGCCTGCTGATAAACGTATGGATTTTGTAACCATCGTTACACCCAATTTCGCGCATTTCGCACCTGCAATGATGGCCTTAGAAAATGGATTTAACGTGGTAATTGAGAAGCCTATCACTTTTACATTGGATGAAGCCAAACAATTAAAAGCCAAAGTAGAAGAAACGGGTTTACTGCTTTGTTTAACCCATACATACTCGGGCTATCCTATGGTAAAGCAAGCTAAGGCAATGGTAGCCGATGGTGTATTAGGAAAAATTAGAAAAGTATGGGTTGAATACCCACAGGGATGGCTCAGTAAACTCAGTGAGCGCGAAGGCAATGCACAAGCGGCTTGGCGTACCGATCCTAAAAAATCGGGTAAGGC
>JBDKJW010000179.1:0-7453 GCA_039796395.1 Bacteroidota bacterium | reverse complement strand
TATAGTAATAGACTTTCCATGCGAATGGCATTTGCTTGCGAAATGCTGAATAGTGTTTCGCCAGATTTTACTTCATGAAAATCCTGTACTCCTTTTTTTTGTTTTTTCTCCAAAAAAATAAGCTGGTCTTTTTCCAAGATGTCCACTTCTTCCATATCATTAAAATTCAAAAGCCTGCTATAAGCTATTTCATATTTGTTGGCAAGAGCAAGTAGGGAAATACCGGCTGGTACAAATACTACTTTTGTTGTATTAATTTCAAAAGGTATTGAATTATAGCTTGCAGTAGGTTTTGTATTTTCCTGGGTTGTAGTTGTTGTGGAAACATCTTCTGGTTCAGTTTCGGTAGTAGTTGAGGTATCTACTTTAGCAACAGGTGTTGCTGGTATGCTTATTACGACTGTAGGCTTTGTTTCTTGTATGGCTGGTGCTGATTTATTTACTCTTGATAAAGCATCGGCTGTATATTGATGCAGTTGATAATCCGTAATTAATTTAATAAGTCTTGATGCATAAGTAGGTGATGTGGCATAGCCTGCTTTTTTTAAACCATTAGCCCAGGCTTCATAATCGGTAGGATTTAAGTTGAAAAGAAACGCATAATGCGCGCGTGTTTTTAAAAAATCGGAATGATCTTTAAATGAAGTTTCTGGTGAATCATATACTCTAAAGCATTCGCCTCGCTCATCATCATCATGATAAGTTCTTCCACCAGTCCACTCAGGTTTACATTTAATACCAAAATGGTTATTTGATTTTTTTACCAAAACGCTTTCACCAGATTGTGATTCTAGAATGGCTTGAGCTAATGTTATTGAAGCAGGAACCCCTGATCGTATCATTTCTTGAATGGCTATTTCTTTATAGCGAGCTATATAGGCTTCTGTTTTTTCTTTTTGTGCAATAGCAGTTAAGGAAAGAAACAATGATATGAGTATTCCAATTTTTTTCATGCTTTCTTCTTTTTTATCAGCGAAATGCCATCACGCAGTGTAATTAATACCTGCTCGGTTCTTGGATCATTTTTTACATGCTCGTTAAACGCATGAATAGCTTTTGCATTTTTACCCTGAATTGGATCAACAAGTACTTGCCCGTGAAAAAGCACATTATCAGCCAGTATCAAGCCATTATCTGCTAGTTTGGGAATTATTTTTTCATAGTATTGTATATAGCCTGTTTTATCTGCATCTATAAATACTAAGTCCCAAGTATAATGTAGGGTATCAATGATCTCCAGGGCATTTCCGCGATGCAAAGTTATTTGCTTATTTTGAATTGATTTGTGAAAATTCTGTTGTGCCGTATTAGCATCTTCTTCTCTTAATTCGATCGTATGTAATTCACCATCTGTATCTAATCCTTCTGCTAAGCAAAGCGCGCTATAGCCTGTAAATGTGCCAATTTCTAAGATATATTTTGGCCGAATAAGGGTGCTGAGCATGCGCAGAAATTGGCCTTGGGTTTGTCCGCTTAGCATATGTGCCTGCGCATGAGAACTTGCGGTTTCTGCGCTAATATTGGCCAATAATGTTGACTCTTCAGAAGAGTATTTAGCTGTATAGTTTTCAGCAAGCGCGCTAACCATATCCATTTATTTAGCTGGTTTCGATATAAATACTAATCCAATAAAAGTAAGTGCGCCATTGATAATCAATAATTCTAAACCCACTTCGAATGAACCTAGTAATTGTTTTTGAAATTTATCGAGGATAAAACAAATTAATGGAGCTGCTAAGCAAATATAGGGTACTAGCTTATCAGATACAGCGCGTTTGGTAAGAATACCAAAAGTGAATAAGCCCAATAATGGTCCGTATGTATAGGCTGCAATTTTTAATAGTAAGCCAATCATACTCGGATCATTTACCCATTTAAAAACCATAACGAATAAAAGGAAAATAAATGCAAAGCTTAAGTGTACCCGTTGGCGTATTTTTTTTTGTTGTTCTTCCGATAATGCCGACTGGCGTTGTATACCCAAAATATCTATACAGAAAGTAGCAGTGAGTGCCGTGATGGCGCCATCTGCGCTAGGAAATAATGCGGAAATGAGTGCGATAATAAATATCACGGAAACAAATGGTGGCATATGTTCCAGGGCAATTGTTGGAAATATTTTATCGCCAGTTGCCGTTACGCCTAGTTTATCGGCATAGAGATACAATAAACCACCTAAGAATAAGAATATTAAAATTACCAACATTAATACCAGGGACATAGAAAGTACATTCTTCTGGGAATCTTTTAAATTCCCGTCATGGTAACCGTAATAAAAGCACCTGCGAGAATTTGTTTAACAAAAAATAATTTACTGTTAGGGTCTGTAACAAAAATAGTGGAGTATCCTTTTTCACTCATTACTTGTAAACTTCCCGCAAAACTGAGATCCATTTGGTTAAGCATATATATTACACAAATTACAAGACCCAATAACATACAGGTAGTTTGTAAGGTATCTGTATATACAATTGTTTTCACCCCTCCTTCGTATGTGTACAACAAAATCATGGCAAGGATAATAACCGTAGTAGCCCAAAATGGAACGTTGAAACTATTGAGGATGGCTTCTTGTAAAATATTTACCACTAAATACAAACGTGCCGTAGCTCCCAGTACGCGCGACAGTATAAAAAACGATGAACCTGTTTTGTAGGAAATAAAACCCAAGCGGCTACTTAAGTAGTTATAGATAGAGGTAAGATTAAGTTTGTAATAGAGTGGTAGTAACACAAATGCTATTATGGCATACCCAATTAAATAACCCAATGTTATTTGGAAATAAGCAAACGACTCCTTGGCAACAGCACCTGGTACGCTTACAAAAGTTACACCGCTTAATGAAGTGCCCACCATACCGAAAGCAACCAGCATCCAATTACTATTTTTATTACCAATAAAAAAAGAGTGGTTATCGCTACCCTTTCCGGTATACCAAGCAACGGAGAGTAAAACAATGAAGTAAGCAATTACAAAAGAAAATAGCATCAGGGGCGACATAAGCGTAATTAAATCGTTAAATAATGGAAATTGTAAAGTAGTAAAAATAATTCAGGTAATTTGTGATTGAAATAGAAATATGGAAACTAAAAATATCGCCGTTTTTTGTGGATCGAAAAAGGGTGCTAATCCTTGCTTTGAGCAGGAAACAATAATATTGGGCAGCTTAATGGCTGCACGAGGTATAAGGCTAATTTATGGTGGAGGAAGTATGGGTTTGATGGGTGTAGTTGCCGATGCAGTTATGGCTGGGGGTGGGGAGGTTATTGGTATTATTCCTGAAATATTGGTAGGTTGGGAGGCGCAGCATTTGGGTATTACAGATTTGCGTGTAGTGCCCGACATGCATATTCGAAAGCGAATGATGTATGAATTATGTGACGCAGCAGTGGTACTACCAGGTGGTAATGGAACAATGGATGAGCTTTTTGAAATGCTCACTTGGAACACGCTCAAAATTCATAATAAGAAAATTGTGTTGTTGAATTGCGATGGTTATTATGATAACTTAGTAGCACATATAGAAACCATGTTCAACAATGATTTCTTACATGAAGATTGGAAAGATCGATTGATTGTTTGTGAAACAGCTGAAGAAGCTATTAGCGCTTTGGCTTGAGATATACGCCAAAACCTGCTCTGAATACGGGAAGCGGGTCGCCAAAATTATCTCGATAGGGTGAATTCAATTCCTGCATTAAATCAATCATAATACTAAAATAAGATAAACGACTACCTACCTGGCGAGATCCATAACCAATACCCGCAAGAAAACTTGGTGCTTGTAGTGAGTACTGAAAACTTTGATTAATACTTGGTGCAAATTGGGAAGAGCTTACCCAATTATATTCTGGTTGTACCTGAACGTATAAAAAATTAACAGGCCAAGCTCTTAAAAAGCCACCGCCACCATAATTAAAGTTTCGGTACCTAATTCCATTTAGTTCAGCGCTTTGAGAGAAATAATTAAAGTTGATAGCTACCCCAGCATCCAGCCAGTTGGTAAGGCTATAACCTATTTCCGGATTGAGTCCGATATTAAAAGAACGATTGGAAATACCTAAATTAAGCCCGCTACCAATAAACATTCTATTTCTATCAAACCCTTTTGGTGTAAGGCTTTCCTGCTCTTGTGCCTGTACAAAAAAACAAATAACACAACTTGCTATAGTAAATAACTTCTTCATAATCCAAATTTCTACAAACCTAATTAATCCTGTAGATCAAAAATTTTTCCGGCATTTAAAATATTGTTAGGATCGAAGGACTTCTTAATTTCTCTCATCAAATGCAGGTTGGCATCTTTAAAAACAGTTTTCATATAAGGCTTCTGAATCAATCCTACGCCATGTTCACCGCTAATGGTTCCGCCTAATTGCTTAACCAATTCAAATAATGCTGTAAGTGCTTGGGTCATTTCTGCATTTCCATGACTATTCTTAATGGTTGGGTGATTAATGCGGATATGTAAATTGCCATCTCCTGCATGTCCATAACAAACCGCATGAAAACCATATTGTTTACCTAATTCTTTAACTCCTTTAATGAGTAAGGGTAATTCTGCACGGGGTACTACTGTATCTTCTTCAATGGTATAGCCACTTGATTTTACGGCTTCTGCCACCCTACGTCTTAATTTCCAGAGTTCTGCTTTTTGTTGTGCATCGTCTGCAAAAAATACTTCTCCTGCTTCAAATTGGGTAAGCAATTCAGCAATTTGTTCCATCTCATGCATGAGCACATCCATATTGTTGCCATCTACTTCAATAATTAAATGGGCAGCAATGGAATCATCAACAGGAACGGCCGTGCTATCTACCATTTTGCTTACAATTTTGAGTGCATCTATCTCTACTAATTCTAAAGCACTGGGCACGAAACCAGCACGGAATATGGCACTCACTGCTTCGCTTGCTTTTTCTAAGGAAGCAAATGGAACAAGCATCAATAAATCGAACTTTGGAAAAGGAATAAGTTTCAATACAATTTTAGTAACGATACCCAAGGTTCCTTCACTGCCTACCAAAAGCTGTGTAAGGTTATAACCAGTTGAGTTTTTCAATACATTCGCGCCCGTCCAAATAACTTCACCTGTTGGCAATACTACTTCCAAATTCAACACATAATCTTTTACTACACCGTATTTAACCGCTTTTGGTCCACCACTATTCTCCGCAATATTTCCACCAATAAAACAACTACCTCTACTACTAGGATCTGGCGGATAGAATAGCCCTTTTTCTTTTACCGCATTTTGCAAAACTTCGGTAATAACACCCGGTTCAGTTGTTACTTGTAAATTTCTTTCATCAATATGAATAATATTATTGAGCCTTTCGGTAGATAATAATACACCGCCTAAGTGTGGAAGGGCACCGCCACTTAAACCAGTTCCTGCACCTCTCGGTGTTACCGGTATTTTATTATCGTTACAAATACGCATTATGGCAGCAATTTCATCAGTGGTGCCAGGTTTTACAACTACTTCGGGTATAAATACCAGTTGCTCAGTTTCATCATGTCCATAATGCTGTAAATTTTCTTCATCAGCCAGAAAAAAACGATCGCTAACGATCGATTGTAGTTGTGTAGCAATGGCTGGTGTAATAAAGCCTTTTTTGGACATACTGTGAATTTTGGCAAAAATAATTTTTTATGGCTGGAAACCCGTAGAATTCTGCTTTTTTTGGGCTAAAAAAATATAAAATATTTAATTATTTATTAAATTATTGGAAGCTGTTAATCATTGTTTGCAAACGTTTGCTTGTTTTCAAAAAAAAAGCTTGAATCGTTTGTGTTTTGTAACGTGTAAGGGGTACACGTTTATAAGGTAGTAAAGGGTAAACGCCCTATTTTTGTTGCCTAACTAACGATTGTTTGTTTTATGCGAATGCCAACCATTAAAGTCAACTTGAAAAAACTATTATCTGTAGGATTATCCGAGCATCCTGCGATTCACTATCAGTTAAGTCCCGAAGAACTCACCGAGCAAGCCATTTTTCGTAGTTTGGGTGAATTAAATGATACCGGCGCATTATGTATTAAAACAGGGGAGTTTACAGGAAGAAGCCCACAAGATAAATTCATCGTAAAAGATGCAATTACTGAAGATACGGTTCATTGGAATAATTTTAATATTGCTATTGAAGAGAAGTGCTTCTTACAGTTAAGAACCAAAGTATTAGATTATTTAGGTCAGAAAGATGAGTTATGGGTGCGCGATGCATATGCATGTGCTGATCCAATGTATAAGCTCAATATTCGAGTGGTTAATGAAGCACCGCAACATAATTTATTTGCCTACAATATGTTTTTGCGCCCCGATATGCTAGCGTTAGAAACTTTTGAACCAGATTGGCATGTTATTCAAGCGCCTGGTTTTAAAGCAGATCCAGCAGTTGATGGTACACGACAACACAATTTTGCGATTGTTTCTTTTACCTATAAAACCATTTTAATTGGTGGTACGGGCTATACAGGTGAAATGAAAAAAGGGATCTTTACTATTCTCAATTATATTCTCCCGCAAGAAAAAAATGTGTTGAGCATGCATTGTAGTGCCAATATGGGTGATGCGGGCGATGTAGCTGTATTTTTTGGTTTGAGCGGAACAGGTAAAACAACACTAAGTGCAGATCCTAACCGAAAATTGATTGGGGATGATGAGCATGGTTGGACGGCCAATAGTGTATTCAATTTCGAAGGTGGTTGTTATGCTAAAACCATTGATTTGAGTGAGGAGAAAGAACCAGAAATTTTTCATGCGATTCGTCCGGGTGCTTTGGTAGAAAATATTGGTTTTGAATTTGGCAGTAAGCAAATAGATTTTAGTGATAGAACGATAACAGAGAATACCCGGGTAAGCTATCCTTTACATTTTATTTCAAATGCATTGGAACCAAGTATTGGCGGGTTACCTAAAAATATTTTCTTCTTAACCTGTGATGCTTATGGTGTTTTACCGCCGATAAGCAAATTAAGTCCCGGACAAGCCATGTACCAATTTATCAGTGGTTACACAGCGCGTGTGGCGGGAACAGAAGCTGGTGTAACAGAGCCGAAGAGTACGTTTAGTGCATGTTTTGGCGCTCCATTTTTACCGTTACATCCTGGTAAATATGCGGCTATGTTGGGTAAGAAAATGAAAGCACATAAAGTAAATGTTTGGATGATTAATACTGGATGGAGTGGTGGATCATATGGTACTGGTAGCAGAATGAGATTGTCTAATACCCGTGCTATGATTACTGCTGCTTTAGAAGGAAAGCTCGATGGCGTTGCATATGAGGCACACCCTGTATTTGGTATGCAAGTACCACAACATTGCCCTGGAGTTCCTGAAAATATATTGAACCCGCGCAGCACATGGAGCGATTCAGCTGCCTATGATGCAACTGCAAAAAATTTGGCTACACAATTTGTACAGAATTTTGAGAAATATGCAGCAGGTGTT
>JBDKJW010000178.1:0-5224 GCA_039796395.1 Bacteroidota bacterium | reverse complement strand
TAGTTTTGATGCGGCAAATATCAAACTTTCATAGGTTTAGCCCTAAAAAATCGGTAAATTAATGATTTGATAATACGCTGCATGTCTGCATTTCTTTTACATTTTCACACTATTTTTTGCACAAGTAATTGTTAATCAATTAGTTAAACAAATTTCTATTTGTTAATAAACTGCTAATTTAATTGTAAGGTTGTTAATAAAAAGATAGGCTAAGGCCTGTTTTAACAAAGAAAAAGCGATCGGTTTCTCTGCTGGCAGACAGCTGTATATCGGTAGCTCTTTTTTCAAGAATGGCGGGGTTGAAACTATAAGTAGGTACAAACGACCCAGGTACAAAACCCATAAAATTAATAATTGGCACCCTCGATGAAAATGTTGGGCTTAATAATTTAGTTGCTGGCAACAACCATTCTTGGAGATTATAAAATTGAATATAAAGATTCATCCAAATTTTATTTCGATATAATGTAAACGAACCATTATAATCGATACTTAGATTTAGCTGATGCCTAAATGGTTGTCGACTGCCATTTCTCTCCGCATATAAACCTCTTCTGTTCTTTAAATATGTATTTTCTTCTATAAATAGGTTCAGCATTTCTTTTTGTAAACCCGATGTATAATATAATCCTTCTGAAATGATTGGTACAAATTGTTGTTGTTGTAAATCTGAAATTGTGGGAATATATATAAGGTCAAAACCTGGGGAATTTATATCGTCTTGAACCAAATTTTTTTTACCATATACATAACTCATTAAGTCTCCAGCACTACCCGTGTAAGTTAATTGTATGCCTATTTGTTTTTTGTTGATTTTAAATGTGTGGCGATAGTTCACTTGCGCAACTGTTCCCATACTATAGTCGGATCTTGATCTCTTCAGATAATTTCTTCCTTCTACAGATTCATTTAATTTCCATTGGTTAGTCACTACATTATAATTCCCATCATACAATGAAAATGCATCCCCCCATACATAGGCAAGGTCTAGCGTGCCATTGTTTATGTTTTTTCTTACTTGTATTTCTAACTGGTAACCATAGCCACTCGCTTTTTTTGTATTTGTTAAAAGGTATACTTTATTATACCCCATGATATTAGCAGTTGAATCATATATCATTCGGTTATCAACGCCGATCATTTGGTTTGCAGGTTCGGGTAATCCAATATTTTTAAAACTAATTTCTTGTTTATTGACGAAGTATGAAAAAACTGTTTGAACAGTAATATTTCTCTTGAAATTTTTTTTTAGTTGAATAGATGTTTTCCAAATAGTTGGCATTTTAATTTGATCACGAACTAAATTAATTGTTGGCTTAGCAAAGCTATCCGCAAATTGATTCGGTTGCCATTGTAATAGAGGATCTGGATTGAAGCGCAAATGCTTCAGTGCGCTATTACTAGCGTTAAAAGTATTTGCATTGATTCCATTGTATAATGTAACGCCCGATAACCAAGCTAATGGAATTGTGCCAGTAAATAAACCTGTTCCTCCTTGTATCCAAATACCTTTGCTAGTATTTGTATAGATGAATGATAGGCGAGGTGTTGCGGCAGGTTGTATGGATATTTGTTTTCCGACTTCGGTATTATCTTCTTGATGAATCGTTAGCATAGTAGGAAGTATATCCTTGTTGAAAGAATTATTGAGGCTTTGCTGAGTTGATATTTTCTCAAATGTTATTCTTATGCCTGCTTGTAACTGTATATTTTTATATAATTTTTTTTCGACTTGAGAAAATACGGCAGCTCTACTATATTTGATGGGGTTAGTTGATATTGCATATATATTTCGCTCATAAGCGCCTGGCTGGTGGTTTTGTAATAAGTTGGCAAGTGAATAATAAAAATAGGTTCCATAATTGTTTGGTAGAAAACTGTTTTGAATAATTGAATGATGTATCTCTGTTCCTACTGAAATTGTATACTTATTATACGCGGTTTGAAATCGATTGTATACAAAAAACTGCGTTTGCATAAGTTCATTTTGCATGGCATCGGGTTGATTTCCTGCATATAAAAAGCCATCCCCATCTAGTATGCGTAAAGCCGGAAAAGAAGCATTCCCACTTTTACTGATATCTCTATTCTTATAGATGCTGAATAATAAGCGGTTACTACTTTTTCTCCACCACTTCTTATATTCAATATTTCCATAAGTTACACCGCCGCTATATTTTTTTGCACTGTTACTAAAATGTATGGAAGTAGGTGTACTCATTGTATTGGTAGTTCTATTGTATTGAAATGTTCGAAAGGAAAAAACTATCTTTTGATTTTTAGGTAGAAGCCAATCGAGACGAATGGATAGTTTTCGATTTTCTCGTTCGTCGATAAAATCTGGATTACCAATATCATAGTTGTATAAAGCCTGTATTGTATTTGCAGCGAGTTGCCATTGCTTTTCTGTTTGTATATCTCCACGATAAGTTGAAAAATCAAATGGTTGGGTTGCTTTATAATATAACTCGTTAATGGCTACTGCATAAAATAACTTATTTTGAATAAGGGGGCCGCTTAATTGTAATCCCTTTTTTTGTTGAGCAATGCGGCCCCAACCGCTTTCCCAAAAATAGCTTTGTTTAGCTTTGTTGGTGCCTGCTTTAGTTGTGATATTAATTGCGCCACCAATAAAGTTTCCAACTGAAGCATCAAAAGGAGTACTAATTACTTGTATTTGTTCAACCTCCTCTTTTTGTATGGGAAACCCCAAAGTTTGAGCACCCGCTATACCAGTAGCACCCAAACCAAAAATATCATTCTGTACAGCACCATCTATATAGTAAGCATTTAAACGAGGATTTTGTTGGGATATAGATAAGCCGCCACTCTGTAAAATTTGCAATGAGGGGAATGGTTGAAACAAACCGCCATGTATACCACTAGTTGTAGCAAGTTCTTTGCTGGTTTTTACTGAAAATTGAGACCCTTTTTGCGCAATACTACTTTTTACGATTATATCTTGTAATCGGTTGTTTTTTTTATCTAGTGCAAAATTTAGCTGTACGGTTTCTCCAAGTAATATTTCAATATTATCAGCACCAACTGAATCAAGGTTGGTGCTTATTACTGTAATTTTATATCCTTCGCCGGCATGAATATTATTAAATTGATAGTGCCCATTTTTGTTTGAATAACTAGTATATTTTTCTTTCTTTGATTGAGTAGAAAGTAGAATAAACGCATTTTCAACAGGGTTCCCATTATCGGTAATATACCCGGTAAGATGGCCGCCTGTTTGCTGTGCATACGCATTCCCAACTAATAATATGAGTATAACTAAGTAGCATTCTTTCATTACCCAATACTAGGGTTCGGTAAGTTTATGAGATACCGTATTTATACTGATTTTGTTATTTTTTTCACGGTAACCCTAGCTTCAGTAATTTTGCCACAAATACGTAATATGTTGAACAGGATTGAGGAAGCGATTGAAGATATCCGTGCTGGTAAAATGGTGATCGTGGTAGATGATGAAGATAGAGAGAACGAAGGCGATTTTATTGTAGCCGCCCGTTATGCTACACCGGAGGTAATTAACTTCATGAGCAAGGAAGGACGCGGATTAATTTGCGCAGCACTTACGGAAGAACGTTGTGCTGAATTAGCACTTACACCCATGGTTAGTGCTAATACCTCTCTTCATGAAACTGCATTCACTGTTTCTGTTGATTTAATTGGTAAGGGAACAACAACAGGTATATCTGCACAGGATCGATCAAAAACAATTCTCGCATTAATAGACCCTTTAACAAATGCGGAGGATTTAGGTAGGCCCGGACATATTTTCCCCCTAAAAGCAAAGACTGGTGGTGTGTTGCGCAGGAGCGGACATACAGAAGCAACTGTAGATTTGGCCAGGTTGGCTGGATTAGAGCCAGCAGGTGTTTTGGTAGAAGTAATGAATGAAGATGGTACCATGGCCAGGTTGCCACAGTTAGAATTAATAGCTGAAAAGTTCAACCTAAAAATTATTTCTATCAAAGACCTTATTGATTATAGGTTGAAAACAGATTCATTAATTGAAGAATTAGTACGTGTAGATATGCCTACGCGGTATGGTAACTTTAATTTAGTTGCCTTTAAAGAAAAACTAAGTGGCGCTGAACATTTGGCGTTGGTTAAAGGTAGTTGGACAGAAAATGAACCTGTACTTACACGTGTGCATAGTAGTTGTTTTACAGGAGATATTTTAGGAAGTTTTCGCTGTGATTGCGGAGAGCAATTACATAGAGCCATGCAAATGGTAGAACAAGAGGGCAAGGGAGTTATTTTGTATATGAACCAAGAGGGCAGAGGCATAGGATTGATTAATAAATTAAAAGCTTATCAATTACAAGAGCAGGGAATGGATACCGTAGAAGCTAATCTACACTTGGGTTTTGGTATGGATGAAAGAGATTATGGGGTAGGAGCACAAATATTGCGATACCTAGGTATTCACCAATTGAAACTCATGAGTAATAACCCACGTAAACGAGCTGGTTTAAAAGGATATGGGTTAGAAATTACAGCGATTGTACCTATAGAAGTACCTGCTAATCCACATAATGAGAAATACTTACAAACTAAGCGCGATAAATTAGGGCATGAAATTTTGGGGTCTAACTAATCTTCATAAAATCCACTATCATTTGCCTTGCATATCACAAATTAAACAGGGATGGATTCAACTCTGTTTATTCAATACTTTTATATACTAGTTGTTATAAAATTTTTTCTAAGATAATTTTTATAAGAAGCGTTGAGTCTGGAGATACATTCGGCGGATAGGATTTTCGCTTTACTAGATAAGGGGGTGCGATTAATTGGCGAATTTCGCCTTCTTGCATACCCCTTAATCCTTCATCAACAGCAGTTGTTGCCTGATTACCCCCAATTAATACTTTAACCGGAGATTTAGTTGTTTCATTTGAATATAAAATTGTGCCATTCAGGTACATAGTAGTTTCTCTAATTAAAACAGCGTTACCTGCTTCAGCTTTCAGTCCACTTCCTTTTTGTATTATTTTATATTGTAAACCGCTTGAAGTAGTTATATACTTTTTCTCAGCATTTGATCTCGCTATTTTGTTGTTATTGATGCAGCCTGTTAAACTGGTAAGCAAACTGAAGAATAATAAATATTTCATAATTTGAATTTAACAACATGTAAACTAAACAATAAAACTCTTTAATCTTCTTGAATAAGCTAATTCAGATTTCTATATTCTTGTGGCGACAT
>JBDKJW010000177.1:0-5245 GCA_039796395.1 Bacteroidota bacterium | reverse complement strand
AAACAGGGGTACTGCAGGGGAGCGGGAAGTTTAGCGTTTGAGCAGGCTCTTTTCAAGGTAGTGAATATGCACCGCACCACTTTGAAAACCCGGGTCGTTCATAATCTTGAGGTGCAGTGACGCCGTCGTAGTCACTCCCTCCACCTTCATTTCCTTTAGCGCACGGCGCATGGTCTCAATGGCGGCCTCGCGGGTCTTTCCGTAGCAAATGAGTTTTCCAATCATCGAATCGTAATAAGGTGGAATCACATAACCTGCATATACATGACTATCAACACGAACCCCATGCCCCCCAGGCGTGAATAAAGTAGTTATTTTACCCGGTGAAGGGCGAAAATCATTATAGGGATCTTCGGCATTTATTCTGCATTCAATGGCATGCATAGTGGGTTCATAATTCTTTCCAGAAATTTTTTCACCCGCCGCAATTTTTATTTGCTCTTTAATCAAATCAAAACTCACCACTTCTTCTGTAACGCAATGCTCAACCTGAATTCTAGTATTCATTTCCATGAAATAGAAATTGCGGTGCTTATCTACCAGAAATTCAATAGTACCAACGCTTTCATAGTTAATGGCGGAAGCTGCTTTGATAGCTGCTTCACCCATTTTTGCACGAAGCTCGGGTGTCATAAAAGGAGATGGCGACTCTTCCACTAATTTCTGATGACGGCGCTGTATAGAGCAATCTCTTTCACTTAAGTGACAAACATTACCATATTGATCGCCAGCTATCTGAATTTCTATATGTCTAGGTTCTTCAACGAATTTCTCCATATACACACCATCATTCTTAAATGATGCGGCGGCCTCCATCTTTGCCGTAGTATACGCTTTCTCCATCTCCCCTTCTTCCCATACTACACGCATGCCTTTACCACCTCCACCGGCAGTGGCTTTTAATATAACAGGATAGCCAACTTCTTTTGCTAAAGATTTCGCTTGCGCTATACTTTCTAATAATCCTTCTCCACCAGGTACCACCGGAACACCTGCCCGAATCATGGTTTCTTTAGCAGTGATCTTATCTCCCATTTTATTGATCATCTCCGGAGTAGGTCCAATAAACTTGATTCCATGATCAGCACAAATTTGAGAGAACTTTGCATTCTCAGCCAAAAAACCATATCCTGGATGTACCGCATCAGCATTTGTAATTTCTGCAGCTGCCATTATATGGGCAATATTCAAATAAGAATCTGTACTCTGTGGCTTACCAATACAAACGGCTTCGTCGGCAAATTTTACGTGCAAGCTCTCTTTATCAGCTGTTGAATAAACAGCAACGGTTTTAATACCCATCTCTCTACAGGTACGAATTACCCGCAAAGCAATCTCTCCTCTGTTTGCAATCAGTATCTTCTTAAACATGCTTAAATTTTTTGTAATAAAATTGATGACCTACTAAGCTGGCTCAACCAAAAATAATGGTTGGTCGTACTCAACCGGACTAGCATCTTCTACTAATACTTTTACGATTGTTCCCTTTACTTCACTTTCAATTTCATTAAATAGCTTCATAGCCTCAATAATACAAACCACTGTGCCTGGAGCAACTTCAGTTCCTACATCTGCCATCAATGGTTTATCAGGAGCTGGTCTGCGATAAAATGTACCTATCATCGGGCTCTTAATCGTTATTAGATTATCTGCCTTGGGTGCAGCTGGTATAGCAGCTACCGGCGCAGATATTGAGGCTGCTGGGGCCGCAACAGGCGCAGGACTAGCTGAATAAACTTGATGTACTGGAGCAGCAACGGTAACGGTAGCATCTTCTTTTTGCTTGATCGTTACTTTCCCGTCTTTGTCTTCAATGCTAATCTCTCCAATATTACTTTTGTTAATGATTTTAATTAATTCGTGGATTTGCTTTAAGTCCATAAATGGCAATTTTAGGGGTAAAATCAGTTAGATTCTGTGAAATAGAAGGGCAAAATAGCCTTTTTTTGCTAAAAACTACAAAAACCCGGTATTCCGGGTTTTTAGTTTTTTATTCTTTTACGCGTTCAACGTAGTCGCCAGTTTTGGTATTTACGCGAATAAGCTCCCCCTGATCTACAAATAGAGGAACCATCACTGTTGCACCTGTTTCAACTGTTGCAGCCTTTAAAGCGCGTGTGGCAGTATCTCCCTTTAATCCCGGCTCACAATAAGTAATTTGCATAACTATTTTTTCAGGTAATTCTGCACCAATTGGCTGCTCAGTTTCTGTATTAATAAATACAAATACTTCTGAACCATCCTTTAAAAACTGTGGGGCGTCAATCATTTCTTCTGCCAAAGCAATTTGCTCAAAAGTTTCATTATTCATTAAATTGTATCCGCTATCATCCTTGTATAAAAATTGAAAAGCTTTCTTTTCAACCCTTACTGGAAAAATATTTTCACCGCTATTCCAAGTTTTTTCAATTGAACGCTTATTATCTACCCCTTTTAACTTGGCCCAAACTTTTGCAGCTGCACGAGCTGTTTTATTCTCACCAAACTCTACGATCGAATATAAACTACCATCGAGCTTGATAATCATCCCTCTACTAATATCTGATGTTGTTGCCATATGATTTTTTTATTATATAACTTATATTAAAACTGGCGCAAAAGTAGTGATTGGGGAGCAAAAGCAGAAATTGTATCCCTATTTTTGCGGCCATGCGCTTTTTTATTATAGTTCTCAGCTTGTTAAAGCTGAATTTTACGGTTGCTCAATCTACCAACGATGAGGCATTTCAACTTTCCATCAATAAAACAACTTCTGCTATAAAAGTAGATGGTAAATTAGATGAACCCGTTTGGCAAAACACAAAATCAATATCTAATTTCAAACAAAATTTTCCTTTTGATACATCTATGGCGAATATGCAAACAAGAGTTACTGTTTGTTACGACGACAATTTTCTCTATATCGCCGCCATTTGTTATCAACCTAAAAAATATATTGTACAGGGCTTAAGAAGAGATTATCCGAATGGTACATCCGATATTTTTTTTATGGGTATCGATCCATTCAAAGATAAATTAAACGGCTTTTATTTTGCTGTTAGTCCGTTTGGGGTACAGAAAGAAGGTTTAATATTCAATGGCAATGAACTGAGCATCGATTGGGATAATAAATGGTATTGTGAAACAGAGCAATATGAAGATAGATATACTGTGGAAGTAGCCATTCCCTTTAAAACGCTTCGTTATAAAGCTGGCAGTAAAGAGTGGAATATCAATTTTGCCCGTAATAATTTATTAATGAATGAGCGAAGTAGTTGGGCACCCGTAGGTAGAAATTTTCGTTTATTTGATTTGAATTTTTGTGGAAGATTAAACTGGGATGCCCCCCCGCCAATTCCTGGATCGAACATTTCAATCATTCCTTATGCAAGTGGTGCAGCAAATAAAGATTTTATAAATAATACATCTACTAATTCCGATTTGCAAGCTGGTATGGATGCTAAGATTGCCTTAACGCCATCACTAAATTTAGATTTTACCCTAAATCCAGATTTTGCACAAGTTGAAGTAGATAGGCAAGTAACGAATCTCAGTCGCTTTGAGTTATTTTTTCCTGAACGCCGTCAGTTTTTTTTAGAGAATAGTGATTTATTCGGAAGCTTCGGATTTGATAATATCAATCCATTTTTCTCAAGAAGAATTGGGTTAGGAAGCAATGTAAATAATGGCCAGAATGTGAAAGTACCCATTATTGCTGGCCTAAGACTCAGTGGCAGATTAAATAAAGATTGGCGTATTGGTTTTTTAAATATGCAAACTGCAAAAAGTGATGCATTTGGTTTACCAGCCACAAATTTTAGTGTAGCAGCTGTGCAAAGAAGAATCGGCATAAGAAATAATATTGGGTTCATAGTTGTAAATAAAGATGAGCTCAACAATAAAAATTCTTTGAATAGATTTAATCGAATTTTTGGCATTGATTATAATATGGCTAGTAGTGATGGAAAATGGCAAGGAAAATTATTTTATCATCATATGGTACAACCAAAAAACGTAGCTGGTCAATATGCAGCTGCAGGTTCCATTTTTTACAATACACCTAATTTAAATCTAGAAGTTAATGTTGAAGATATAGGCGTTGCCTATAAAGCTGAAGTAGGATTTGTTCCAAGAAATGGTTATGTGAGAAATTCTGCAACTGCTAATTATGTTTTCTTTCCCAAAGGGCAAATCAATAAATGGATTAATAATTGGCGAATTGGACCAGATTATGACGTTATTTATGGAAAGAATAATAAACTTGTTACGGATTGGGATGCTGGTATTTTCTTTAGAGTAGGATTTCAAAATAGTGCAGAAATTTCTGGGGCCTTAGCTAGAATAGACTACACTTACTTGTTTAGTCCTTTTGATCCTACGAATACCGGTGGGCAACAATTGGCAGCCGGGCAAGCATATCGTTATTTTAGCAACAGAATAAGTTTTCTGAGTAATCAACGCAAAAAATTTTTTACAAATATCAATGGCAGGTTTGGGCAGTATTTTAATGGATATATTAATCAACTACAAACTACCTGGAGTTACCGTTGGCAACCATGGGGCATCATTAGCGTAACAGCGAATTATACGGGCATAAAACTACCACAGCCATTTAATAATGCCGATTTATGGGTAATTGGACCTCGTGCAGAATTAGCCTTTACAAAAAGCATATTTTTTAATTTATTCTTGCAATATAATAACCAGGTAAACAACCTAAATATGAATGCAAGATTTCAATGGCGCTTTAAACCTGTAAGTGATATCTTTATTGTATATACCGATAATTATTTTGCAACTGATGATATCAATACGCTTGTAAACAATAGATCTGTACAAGCATTTCAAGTTAAGAACAGAGCTATAGTTGCAAAATTTACTTATTGGTTTAACTTATAAAAATATATTTATGAAAACTAAATTCGCATTTACCCTACTTATTTTAGC
Source organism: Bacteroidota bacterium (assembly GCA_039796395.1). Classification (GTDB taxonomy): domain Bacteria; phylum Bacteroidota; class Bacteroidia; order Chitinophagales; family Chitinophagaceae; genus Sediminibacterium. The sequence goes on along the minus strand of JBDKJW010000177.1, from coordinate 319 downwards.
TTCTATTGTATCATTAACTGCACATGAATTTTGGTTAGCCCCACAGCAATTTTTCTTCAAAAAAACAGAAATAGCGAATATAAGATTCAACGTTGGAGAAGGTTTTAAAGGGGATAATTGGAAGGGAAATAATACTAAAGCAGTTATTCTCGAACATATAGCCCCTGATGAAAAAGTTATTGATATCCGCCATCAATTAGGAAATGCAGTAGGGGATTCTCTTACGCTAAGTTTAAAAACAGAAGGTACACAGATGATTGTATTTAATAGTACTAACTCTTTTATTACCCTCGATGCAAAAAAATTTGATGAATATCTA
>JBDKJW010000176.1:0-5257 GCA_039796395.1 Bacteroidota bacterium | reverse complement strand
ATACCACCACGAAGTATGAGTTGGGTATAAGGGCCATCACCTTCTTTTTTTTCTGGGGCTGGTTGAATTTGAGCAGTTGCGAAGAAAAAAGAAAAACTAATTATTAGCGTACCTATATTTTTCAAAAGCATAGCAATTATTTTAATGCGTAGAGTTTATCTAAGTAAGTGAGGATATGTTTGTTCAAATGATTGATGGAAGTTTTGATATCCCATTTTGCCTTATCTCTTTCTCCCACAAAATTTGAAATAGTTCTTATTTGTAAAAAGGGTATGGCAAACTCTCTACATACATAATGTAAAGCGGCACCTTCCATAGATTCAATGCTGGGATTATATTTTTTTTGAATGGCTTTGATTCTTTTTTCTCCCGTGCTAATCTGGTTATTGGTAATGCCCACAATTTCAGGAAGTTTTAATAAATTATAATCTTTTAACCAAGGGTTAGGAAGCTTTCTTTTTTCAAAAGGTGGATAATTTCCTTTTTCTAACTTTAAATCAAAAATATCTTTCCAACCAGTTTTTTCTTCTACCCCCATATCACCCAAAATTTCTTCTTTTACAACTACCGTTTTGCCGATTGGTAATTTTGGTTGAAAGGAACCAGCTATGCCAACCTGTAAAATCAAATCAGGTTTTTCCTCGTATATTAATCTGGTAAGTGATACAGCACTAGAAAGCATACCTACACCAGATTGGTAAAATTGCAGTTTTAGCCGCTTACTATCATTTGTATAGAGATCTTTGAGGTGTACAAAAGCAGGCATCCATTCGCTTGTTGTGGCAGCTGTAATTACTACTCGCATAGCTGTAAAGTTGATGAAAAAGCACCAACTTTCGGCATTTTCGTACCTTTGCAAAAAAAGAACTGAGTAGAATGGTGTATTTAACCCGACAAGAGCATTTTAATGCGGCGCATAAACTCTATAATCCCAGCTGGACAAAAGAGCAAAATGAAGCTGTTTTTGGTCCATGCGCCAATGAAAATTGGCATGGGCATAATTATGATCTTTATGTTACGGTTAAAGGCCAGCCCAACCCAGATACCGGTTTTTTGTTTGATGTAAAAGTATTGAGTAAGCTTATTAAAGTGCATATAACCGACCATTTAGACCATAAGAACCTCAATATTGATGTTCCTTTTATGGAAGGTAAAATGTGTAGTACCGAAAACTTGGCTATGGCTATTTGGCATCAATTGGCACCCCATTTGCCTGTTGATGTGAAGCTTCATTGTATTAAGCTTTATGAAACGCCTAGGATTTATGTAGAGTATTTCGGATAGAATGGGTAAATTAGAGAAACAGATCGTGAGATTTAAATTAATTGTTTAATTAAAATATAAAATTATTAAACAAAAAACACGAATCTCCGTTATAATATAAGCAGTTGGCCACTTGATCAGCACACTTCTGAAACAGTGCCAATGAAGGGAACTATCATATTTATTGTTGCTACATGAGTGGAAAAAGAGTAACTGTATTTAGAAGGGAGCATTTTAATGCGGCTCATCGTTTGCATAATGATATGTGGACGAGCGAGCAGAACAAAGCTGTTTTTGGGCTTTGTAATAATGCGCATTATCATGGACACAACTATGAATTGATAATTCAGGTAACGGGCGAAATTGATAAGGATACGGGGTATGTGATTGATATGAAACTGCTCAGTGATATTGTAAAAGAAAAAGTATTAATAAAATTTGATCATAAAAATTTGAACCTCGATACGGTTGAATTCAAAGCTTTAAATCCAACTGCAGAAAATATGGCAGTGGTGATTTATGATTTGCTGCGAGCTGAATTGAATGAGGCCCTCGATTTAAAAATAAGGTTATATGAAACAGAAAGAAACTTTGTTGAATATCCAGCTTAATGGAGAAAAGATAGAACTCAGTGATACGATGATAGATGATATGGGCGATAATCATATAAGCACCACAGTTGATACACCTATACGGGATGATGCTTTTGATAAAACGGATGATGAAAAATTAGCCATTATCCAAGATCATTTTAAAGCCATCATGGAAACATTGGGATTAGATTTGAGTGATGATAGTTTAAAGGGTACACCAAAGCGTGTTGCAAAAATGTATGTACAAGAAATATTTAGTGGATTAAATCCTGCGAATAAGCCTACGATGGCGCTTTTCGAGAATAAGTATAAGTACAATGAAATGTTGGTGGAAAAGAATATTTCTTTCTACAGTAATTGCGAGCACCATTTTGTACCTATTATGGGTAAAGCACATGTGGCTTATATTAGTAATGGTAAAGTAATAGGTTTAAGCAAGTTGAACAGGCTCGTTGAATACTTTGCCAAACGTCCGCAAGTACAAGAGCGTCTTACCATGCAGATCGGTAAAGAATTGCAAACAGTATTAGGAACTGAAGATGTAGCCATTGTAATTGATGCTAAACACCTTTGTGTGGCGAGTAGAGGCGTTGAAGACGATACCTCATCTACTGTAACTGCTTTTTATAGCGGTAAGTTTAAAGAAGAGAAAACGAAGGATGAATTTTTAAGATATTTAGAATTGAAGACGGAGTTTTAGTTACTTTGCTACTTATTCTACTAACATGACAACTGCCTACATATTCCCCGGACAAGGAGCACAGTTCTCTGGCATGGGTAAAAATTTATACGATGCTAATGCCACTGCAAAAGCGCTGTTTGAATCTGCGAATGATATACTCGGTTTTCGTATTAGTGATATTATGTTTGGTGGTACGGATGAGGAGTTAAAGCAAACCAATATTACACAGCCCGCCGTGTTTATACATTCTGTTGCTGCGTATAGTACCATCGACAATGCAGTACCCGCCATGGTTGCAGGGCATTCTTTAGGAGAATTTTCTGCGTTAGTGGCTAATAAAACACTGTTATTTGAAGATGCTTTGCAATTAGTAAGCATTCGCGCGAAAGCAATGCAAAAAGCTTGTGAGCAAAACCCATCTACGATGGCTGCAGTATTAAATTTAGCAGATGAGGTGGTGGAGCATATTTGCAAACAAGTACAAGATGAAACAGGTGAAGTAGTAGTAGCGGCAAATTATAATTGTCCCGGACAATTAGTGATTAGTGGTAGCATGAAAGGTATTGAAATTGCTTGTGTAAGAATGAAAGAAGCAGGGGCAAAGCGCGCATTAGTATTACCTGTTGGAGGCGCTTTTCATTCTCCATTAATGGCTCCTGCTAAAGAAGAATTGGCAGCGGCAATAGCAGCTACCCATTTCAACACACCCATTTGTGCAGTATATCAGAACGTAATTGCAAAAGCGGTTACAGATCCTTCAACTATAAAGCAAAACTTAATTGATCAATTAACCGGTGCTGTTAAATGGACGCAATGCGTACAATCAATGGTAGCAGATGGTGCGCAAAATTTTGTAGAATGTGGTCCGGGTAAAGTGCTCCAAGGTTTAGTAGGGAAAATTGCTGGAGCAGATACTGTAGTGAGCGGGGTGAACTAATTATTTTAATCCCAAAACTGTTAGCAAGGGGTCGTTCCATGTAGGCACACCAGTTCGAGTACTAGTTGGATAATCAGCCAGGCCAAACCCTTCATCATAATCCCAAACAGCCCAACCCATTTTATACTTTACAAGTGCATTACGAACATCTTGATGGTATTTCAATCGGCTTTCTGCAGGTGTATATGCTTTATATACGCCAAACTCATTACAGATGATAGGTACATTTTTACTTAATCCCCAACCATAAGCAACACGGATAGCGTAGTTTATAGAATCGCTATTATATTTTTGTGCACCATACCAATTTAATAAATTTTTTATATCGGTAGGGGTTGTACTACTGATTAAAGCACTGGTATTTTGTGGGTTACCAGGATAAGGAACATTTCTTAAATTACTATATGGTGGCCCCGACCAATCTGCACCTTGGTGTGTAAATAAATAGGGGTCGTAAAAGTGAAAATTGTAAACAATATTTTTTGCAGTATAAGGTTGCAGTAAAGTAAGATCATACCAACTATTCCAGTTTTCAGCACCAGCAACAATATAGTGTTCTGGTGCGGCTTCACGTATAGATTGAATAAGCTGACCCTGGAAGGGCATCCACCAGTTTTTATCAATACCAGCTACTGCCTGTGCAGCACCTACATGAGGCTCATTCCATATTTCAAAAAACACCTGCGTAGTATCATATTTTTTGAAATAGTTGGCTAGATTTTTCCAAAACATACGAAAGTTAGATCGTGTAACTGGGTCGGTTGCTAATCGTATTTCAAATGCATCTCCATAAGCATGTATATCAATTATTACTGATAAACCACTATTTGTAATATTTCTGATAGCTTGATCAACCGCAGCTACATTGGCGGGCTGTATTTGTGAAATGTTGGTTGGTTCACATAAAATAGTTGGTCCTATTGGTAAGCGTACATAGGTAAATCCCGCCGCTTTAATACTGGCAAAGTGATTGCTGGTGAACCTTGTACCAAACTGAGATTTGTCGGAAAAATCATTAAACCAATTGGTGAGATTTATTCCTTTTGCAAGTTTATCCAATGCACGCCCCGATGTGCCCACGGAGTTCTCATTATCAATAATTGTTTCGCTCGATTTGCTACATGAAACGAGCAAACCTGCGAAATAGAAAATTATAATAAAGCTTTTTAATTGTTTCATTCTTTAGAACATCAATCCACAATTCACCCATTCAGGGTCAAAGGTAGCATCATATTTTTTATAGAAATTAATAGCGGGTTCATTCCATTCAAGCACCTGCCATACGATTCCTTTGAGCTTGCGCTCTTTGGCTTCCTCTATTAAACGATCGAAAAGCTGCTTTCCAATATGTTTACCCCTTAATTTTTCTGTAACCAATATATCTTCTAAGTACATACGCTGGCCTTTCCAAGTGCTATATCGTATATAATACAAAGCAAAAGCCGCTACCTTGCCTTCTACTTCAGCAACAAATGCCCACCATATTGGGTTCACACCAAAACCACTTTCTTCAAAATGCTCGAGGGTAACGGTTACTTCTTCTGGCGCTTTCTCGTAAACGGCTAGTTCGTGAACTAACTCCATAATTCGTTGGCAATCAGACCTTAGTGCTCGTCGGATAACTATGCTCATTTTTTCTTCGCTTTAAAGTTCCCATTTGGTTGTTGAAATGTAAGCTCCGAAGTTTCACCCTTGTCATTTACGGTAAATTGAACAAAATAGCCTGAAACAGGTAATTTTAGGTTGAAACGATGTTTATCAACCGGAATCATTTCGTATTCT
>JBDKJW010000175.1:0-5291 GCA_039796395.1 Bacteroidota bacterium | reverse complement strand
GAGTAGAATTGGTATTGAATAGCTTCTTGGCAGAGTCTTTCAACCTCCGAAATTAAAAGAGTAGGTTTTAATATAGTGTGATCTATGCGGTTGTTAATAATCATAATCTTCAATCTGGAATCTTTAATCTGTTTTATTAATTTTTTGCTTTGTTTTTATTGTGCGGATGATAGCACCTAAAATACGTATCAACTCTTCTGAATCTTTTAGCAAATCTCTTTGTAAAGTTAAATCAATAATATTACTATCGCCTAACAAGCGTAGCCAATATCTTGTTTCACGGGCTTCCTTATATGATATGCTTAACTTGGCAGCAAAATCTCTCTCAGAATACCCGCCTATTGCTTCTTCAATATTGGCACCAATAGAAGTGCCAGATTTTACTAATTGCAAGCTTAATGGATAAATATACTTCGTTCTGTTGCACAGCTCAATATGTAACTTAACAACTTTTAAAGAAAATGCATAAGACTTATCTAAAAGTACATTCTTACTCATTCACTATAATAGGTATATAATAGTGAAATCATAGCGTATAACTACCTAAGAGAAAATTTTATTTCACGGTCTGGGTATACCAGATTGAAGATTCCAGATTGAAGATTTCCTACTACTCCCTTCCATGACAAGCCTTAAACTTCTTACCACTTCCGCAGGGGCAAGGATCGTTACGACCAATTTTGGGAGCAACGGTTACTGGTTGCTGTTTCGCAGGCGTAGGATCGTAATAATCATTTTCAGATGGTGGCGCATCAACATCATGCTTACTCATGTTCATCTTACTCATATCTGTTTTTTCTTGCCGACCTTCTTGTAGCTCATCCCCTTCTTGTAATGGAATATTAGCATGACATAAGAACTGAACAATATCTTTATTTACTTCACCATCCATTTTCTTGAACAAATCAAAAGCTTCCACTTTATAAATTACCAATGGATCTTTTTGTTCGTAAGTAGCTGTTTGTACACTTTGTTTTAAATCATCCATCGCCCGCAAATGCTCTTTCCAAGCGTCATCTATGAAAGCCAGTGTTATAGAGCGTTCTAGCGCATTCACCAATTCAGCACCATTTGTTTTCAAGGTTTTTTCCATATTCGCCAACACTTGCATTTGCCTGCGACCATCTGTAAATGGCACAATCACATTATCGATATGATTACCTTGTTGCAAACGAATATTTTTGAATACAGGTAATGCTTGCTTTGCTAAATCTTGTTTTTTACGATCGTAATTTGTTACGGCTTCTGTATATAGTTTTTCTGCTAATTGTTGTTCAGCAGTTTTAGCTAATTCATCTGCAGTAATTGATGAATCGATTCCAAAGTTTACAATAACGGCTAAACGGAATCCTTCATAATCATTTTGTTCTTTGAATGAACTCACTAATCCTTCGGCCACTGCATACATCGCATTATCTAAATCTAGCGCTAATCTTTCCCCAAACAATGCATGATTACGTTTGCTATAAATAACCGTACGTTGTTTATTCATTACATCATCATATTCCAACAAACGCTTCCGAATACCAAAATTGTTTTCTTCTACTTTGCGTTGTGCACGTTCGATAGATTTGGTGATCATGCTATGTTGAATCACTTCACCTTCTTTATAGCCAGCAAAGTCCATCACTTTAGCAATACGCTCACTACCAAACATGCGCATTAAATCATCTTCCAACGAAACAAAGAATAAAGAAGAACCCGGATCACCTTGTCGGCCTGCACGTCCGCGTAACTGCCTATCTACCCTGCGCGATTCATGACGCTCGGTACCTAATATCGCTAAACCACCAGCTTCTTTTACATTTGGACCGAGTTTAATATCGGTACCCCTACCCGCCATATTGGTAGCGATCGTAACAGCACCGGCTAAACCAGCTTCAGCCACAATTTGTGCTTCACGGGCGTGTTGTTTCGCATTCAATACATTATGTGGAATTTGTTTTTGTCGCAACATGCGGCTCAATAACTCACTCACTTCTACTGATGTTGTGCCTACTAGTACCGGCCTACCGGCTTCACGCATTTTAACAATCTCATCGATAACCGCACCAAATTTCTCACGCTTCGTTTTGAAAATTAAATCCTGCTCATCTTTACGAATCGCTTGCACATTCGTTGGAATGCTTACTACATCCAATTTATAAATATCCCATAACTCAGCCGCTTCTGTTTCCGCAGTACCCGTCATGCCCGCTAGCTTATGGTACATTCTGAAATAATTCTGTAAAGTAACCGTAGCATAGGTTTGTGTGGCCGCTTCAATCTTTACATTTTCTTTGGCTTCAATCGCTTGGTGTAAACCATCAGAATATCTTCTTCCATCAAGTATACGGCCAGTTTGTTCATCTACAATTTTAACCGCACCATCTAATACCACATACTCTACATCCTTATCAAAAAGTGTGTATGCTTTTAACAATTGTTGTACCGTATGAATACGATCTGCCTTTACAGAATACTCATTAATGATGGCTTCTTTTTTATGCAATTTTTGATCGGCTGCTAAACTGGCGTCTTCATCAACCCCTGCTAATGAAACAGAAATATCTGGTAAAATGAAGAAGTTAGGATCTTCACCTGAACGGGTGATCAACTGGATACCTTTATCTGTTAATTCAACGGAATTATTTTTTTCATCGATGTAGAAATATAATTCTTCATCTGCTTTTGGCATTTCGCGTTGTTGATCGGCGAGATAATGATTCTCAGCCTTTTGCAATTTCACCCGCATACCTGGCTCACTCAAATATTTTATTAACGCACTATTCTTCGGTAACCCTCTGTGCGCGCGGAATAGCGCCAATCCGCCATCTTTAGGATCATCATTACCTTCGCCAATTTTCTTTTTTGCTTCTGTAAGAAATTGCTGGGTTGCTCTTTTTTGTGCGTCTACTAATTTTTCAATACGTGGCTTTAGTTCAAAGAATTGTTGTTCACCTGTTTGATAGCCGATTGGGCCTGAGATAATCAATGGAGTACGTGCATCGTCAATCAATACAGAATCCACTTCATCCACCATAGCAAAATGGTGTTTACGTTGCACCATTTCTGCTGGGTTATGCACCATATTATCGCGCAAATAATCAAAGCCAAACTCGTTATTGGTACCGTAAGTAATATCTGCTAAATAAGCCTTTCTACGCGCTTCGCTGTTTGGCTCATGCTTATCAATACAATCCACCGTTAAACCTAACCATTCAAACAAAGTACCATTCCACTCACTATCTCTTCTTGCCAAATAATCATTCACGGTAACGATATGTACGCCTTCACCAGCCAACGCATTTAAGTATGCAGGTAAAGTAGATACCAATGTTTTACCCTCACCGGTTGCCATTTCTGCGATCTTCCCTTGGTGTAGCACACTACCACCAATGAGCTGTACATCATAGTGTACCATGTTCCAAGTAACTGTTCCGCCCGCAGCACTCCAACTATTTTTAAATTGTACTTCATTACCCGCTATGGTGATGTATTCTTTCTTTACACTCAACTCTCTATCGAGTTCAGTAGCGGTTGCTGTAATAACTACATTTTCTTTAAATCTTCGGGCAGCCTCTTTAATCACCGCAAATGCCTCTGGCTGAATGGCGGCTAAAGCTTCTTCAATTTTTTTATTTCTGTCTTTCTTAAGTTTATCTACTTCCTGATAAATAACATCTCTCGAATGGATATCATTTTCTGGCAAAGCTTCTGCATCGGCTCTCTTTGCCGCAATAGCTTCATCAATGGCTGTTAAATGATCTTTAATACGTGCTCTAAACTCGGCAGTTTTCCCACGCAACGCATCATTGGATAAAGATTGGTATTGTTCGAAGAACTGATTCGTTTTCTGGATGATGGGCATTAACTGCTGCACATCTTTTTCACTTTTACTGCCCCCGAATAACTTAGAAATAAACTTCAACATATAATTTTACGACTGATATTGAAAAAATAAGTAGACAAACAACGTGCAAATCCTTTTTTTTAGTCAATTTGACACGCTATTTGAAAGTCGGCAAAGTTAAGCATTTGAAAGGGAACCTGTTATGAATAGAAAAACACTTATTAGAGGGTTATTACTTGGGGCCATTTTTAGCACCCAAACACTAATAGCACAACAAAGTTTAAGCGATTCTATTGTATTAGACCGTTACAATAAAAATAAAACCAACCTTACAGTTTTGGCTTCCTGGGCTGGGGTAAACATTGTACAAGGGCTTATTTCTGCCAGTAATGCCAAGGGGGCAGATAAGTACTTTTTTAACGGAAATGCTTATTGGAATTTTGTAAATGCAGGAATTGCTACGTATGGTTTGTTTCAACTCAAGAAAGAAGTGGGCAAAAAATACACGCTTACCGAGAATTTATTGGCCCAACAAAAACTAGAAAAACTGCTATTACTCAATACAGGCCTAGATTTAGCTTATATAACAACAGGGTTTTATTTAAAAGAAAGGGGTACTAATTTGAGCAGTGACCCAGCCACGGGTTATGGAAATACATTGGTTTTACAGGGCATGTTTCTACTGGTTTTTGATTTGGTACAGTATGGCAATCACCGCCGAAATGGCAAAATTTTGGAGAAAGAGGCTTCCCAATTACAAATTATCCCCACTTCTACGGGGGTTGGACTTGTATACCGCTTTAAATAAGGGTTTTTACTTGGAAATTTTGGCCCGAAAAGCTACTTTTGCAGCCCAGAAACGATAAACTAATTCCATGGCCGGACAGTTAAAAGAAGTTAGAAACCGAATTAAGAGCGTACAGAGTACCCAACAAATTACAAAAGCAATGAAAATGGTGAGTGCTGCCAAATTGCGCCGTGCACAAGATGCCATTACCCAAATGCGCCCTTATGCGCAGAAATTGCAAGAAATGTTGAGCAATATTGTAAGCAGCCTCGAAGGTGGTACAACCCTTGCTTTAGCAGAAACACGTGCTATAGAAAAAGTATTGTTAATTGTAGTTACCAGTGATAGAGGTTTATGCGGTGGGTACAATGCTAATTTAATTAAACTAGCAAAAAGTACCATTGCTACTAAATATGAAGCGCAACATAAAAAAGGAAATGTTGTAATCTGGAATATTGGTAAAAAAGGTTGGGAAGGTTTATCTCGTGTGGGTTTTAAAACAGATGCTACTTTTAAAGATATTTATTTAAACTTAAATTTCGAATCGGTTCAAGTAGCTGCGCAAGCCGCTATGAAAGCCTTTGAAAATAAGGAGTTTGATGCGGTTGAAATTATTTACAGTGAATTTAAAAATGCGGCAACACAAGTATTTGTAGCCGAACCATTCTTACC
>JBDKJW010000174.1:0-5859 GCA_039796395.1 Bacteroidota bacterium | reverse complement strand
GGGTAGTATTTTTGTGGTTGCTTTTAATAGCTAATATGAGTACAAAAGCATCAGTTTTATTGGTTGAAGATGAACAACATTTACACGAGGCTTTAAAATTAAATCTCGAGTTAGAGGGTTATACTGTTACCTCGGCTTATGACGGAAATGAAGCACTTAAAAAAATTAGTGAAGCCTATTTCGATTTGATTATTATGGATATCATGCTTCCAGAGTTAGATGGCATAAGCATTACAGAAAATTTGCGCATTCATAATAATGATGTACCGGTATTGATGTTGAGTGCTAAGAATAGTCCGGCTGATAAGGTATTAGGCCTACGCAAAGGCGCCGACGATTACCTTACTAAACCCTTTAATTTGGAGGAATTAATTATTCGCGTTGAAAAATTAATTGAGAAGAATAAGAAAATTCAAATCAAAGAAGCCATTGGTGATCAATATAGTTTTGGCGATAATACGATTAATTTTAAAGCACAAGATGCCATCACCTGGAGTAAACAAACTATTCAGCTTAGTAAAAAAGAAGCTTTATTACTTAAGCTACTAATAGAAAACAAAGGGGAAGTAGTTACCCGCGAAAAAATTTTACAAGTTGTTTGGGGTTATAATGTATATCCTACCACCAGAACCATCGATAATTTTATTCTCAGCTTCCGTAAATATTTTGAGGAAGATAGCCGCAACCCCCGTTATTTTCATTCTGTTCGCGGCGTAGGTTACCGCTTCGCAGAGTGATGCAGTTTCGAGTTGCGGGATACGGGTTACGAGTAAGATACTTAGATTTAAATTCGAAACCCGAAACTCGTATCCTATAACATACTACTTTGATATGTATTTACGTTAAAGAAGCATAACCACTACTATGCTCGATTCAATGATAGATTTTTTAGAACCCATTAATATGGCGGAACTCTCTGGCGATGAGGGTTTTAAAGATACACAGCTCGGAAAACATGTACTTGCCTATGAAGATTATTTACCCGAAATAGAAACAGCCGATTTGGTAATTGTAGGTTGTAATGAAATGCGGGGTATGGGTGTTCAATATTCTAACCTAAACCCTGCTCATGCAGTACGTGCACAATTTTACAGTTTATTTTATTGGCATACAGAAGTTAGCATTGCAGATATCGGTAACGTAAAAACAGGAGCCACTATCAATGATAGTTATGCAGCAGTGAAGTTGGTGGTTAGTGAACTGATTCAAGCAGGAAAAAAAGTGTTGATTTTAGGAGGCTCGCATGATATTACTACTGCACAATACGAAGCCTACGCTACACTCAATAAAATTATAGATGCCACTGTAGTAGATGCAAAAATTGATTTGGATATGGAAAGTGTAGCACCGGCAGATCAATTTTTAGTAGATATGTTTACGGGTATGCCCAATCATCTTAAGCACTATACCCATATTGGCTTTCAGAGTTATTTTATGCATCCGAATATGCTCGAAACAATTGATAAGCTTGGATTTGATTGCTACAGAGTAGGTAAAGTAAAAGAAGCCATAGAAGAAATGGAGCCACCCATTCGCAATAGCGATATGTTTAGTTTTGATATTGCAGCCATTCAATATGCACATGCACCTGCTAATATAGTTACTCCGAATGGGTTTAATGGAGAAGAAGCTTGTACACTCATGCAATATGCAGGTATGAGCCAACAGTGCCAAACCATTGGTTTATATGGATACCTGCCACAACAAGATCAACACGAACTTACTGCCAAGCAACAAGCACATATGTTGTGGTATGTATTAGATGGTATTCAAAAAGGGAAGCAAGAAGCCGAAATGGAAAATAAAAATGCATTTAATGAGTTTACCATGGCATTTGCAGAAGTGGAAACGGCGTTCTTGCAAAGTAAAAAAACCGGGCGCTGGTGGATGCAATTACACGACGGTAAATACGTAGCTTGCAGCTATAAAGATTACCTAACAGCTTGCAATAATGATATACCAGAAAGATGGCTTCGCGCCGTGGAACGTAGCTAAAAAAAGACTGACACCTATTTACTTATTTACTCTTCTACTCCTTGCTTCTTGTGCTACAACTAAGAAAGCTGCCTTAGAAAAGCCAACAGGAATAACTGCTTTAGCCAAAACCGCTATTCTCGATAAGCCCGAATTTAAAGCGGCACATGCGGGTATTAGTATTTATGATCCGCAAGAAAAGAAAATGTTGTTTTCTTATCAGGATGATAAATATTTTACACCAGCCAGCAATACCAAAATATTCACCTGCTTTGCAGCACTCAAGCATTTAAAAGACAGTATTGTTGCGTTGGAATATATTAAGGAAGATGATGAATACACCGTTCGTTTTACGGGTGATCCTACTTTCTTGCATCCAGATTTTAAAGAACAGCCCGCTTATAACTTCTTACTCAAAAATGCTACTGCCATCACTTTTATCAATCCAAAATGGAAGACGCAACCTTTCGGAAATGGATGGGCCTGGAATGATTATGATGGAGATTATGCGCCAGAACGCGCTCCCATGCCCATTTATGGCAATTTGGTAGCATTTACTAAGAAAGGAAATGCTATTAAAATAATACCAAAAGCATTTAAAGACTCACTCACTATTTTCTCAGATATCAGCGATGGAAAATTTGAGATTACACGTAACTGGAAAACGAATCAGTTTGAAGTGATCAAATCTAACCGGCAATTTAATAACAGCTATATTCCCTTCACCCATGAAAAAGAATGGGAAGCGTTGAGTATTCCTTTGTTGGAAGATACATTAAATAGGGTGTTGCATGTGGCTAGTAGTTTAGACAAAGAAAGAACAGATTGGAATATACTCTATTCGCAAGCTACCGATACACTCTTAAGTTTAATGATGCATAGAAGCGATAATTTTTATGCAGAGCAAACTTTATTAATGAGCGGTTATCAAATGCACGGTTGGTTAGATGATGCACGCACCATTGATACCCTATTAAAATCTGATTTCGCAGGCATACCCGATAGGCCGCGTTGGGTAGATGGAAGCGGACTAAGCAGGTACAATATGATGACGCCCCGTTCCATAGTTTGGCTATTGCAACAAATTCAACAAACAGCAGGCTGGGAGCGGGTTAAAGCTATTTTCCCTTCGGGTAATGAAGGCACTTTAGCAGGCCTGTATAAAAATTATAATGGAAAAATATTTGCCAAAACAGGAACACTTAGTAATACAGTTGCATTAAGCGGATTCATATTTACCAATAGCGGTAAACCACTTATTTTCTCCGTAATGGTAAATGCACACCAAACCAGTGCAAGTAATATTCGCCGAGCAATTGAAACTTTTCTAACTAGTGTTATTGAGGGCTACTAAGCTATTTCTTTATTATTTGCTTAGCAATCCACTGCTTCCCATTATATGCCCGCAAAACATATATATCACTTTCAAGACTATTAATTTGTACACTTACTTTGTCAATTCCTTCTGTATACTTTAATGTTTTTTTACAAACACCTAATTTATTATGAATTTGAATTTCATAAATCTTTTCCTTTTTAGCAATCCCTTTTGCAATATCATCACTGGTTATTTCTACTGAAACATTATCATTGATTGGGTTAGGACTTGCCATTAGCCTAAGTTCCCCGCCGCCACTACCGCAAGCGTATGTATAAATTAAACCTTCTTCTAAAATAGATTGCTTAGTGCCACATGTATTGGTAGCTAAAACTTTTATAGTATAATATTTGTCGGAGTTCCCATTGCCAAGCGGAAAATCAACTGCATTGCTCACGCCCGATTCTTTTAATATAAAAGGATTGTTAGGGTTGCTTTCATCTTTAACATACCAATCATAGTTAGTATTGAGAGGTCTTGGTTCAACAGCACCCCAAAAATAATGCTTGTTATTTTCGCAACTTATTTGCTTTAAAGTATAATTAATTGAACCACCAGTACCTAGAGTAACTTTTTTATACAAGGAAGATGTTTCACCAGTACAATTATCTGTTAGTGTTGCTTGTATAGTTGCATAATAGTTTGATTGTTGCGTAATAGTTGGTTGACTACAATTAGTGCAACTAAGTGAAGCAGCATTTGAAGGAATAACAGACCAAGTTACAGATACATTTGATGGAAGATTGTTTATTGAAAAATTTGAGCTATTACATATTGCATCTGTGCCGCCGTTAATAGTAGGGAAGTTAGAGCTATTTCTGCCATAAATTATATAAAGCTCTTTCATGCAATTATTCCTAACCAAATCGTAAGTAACCCAATAATAACCATTATCACCCCCTGCCGTACCCCACTGATTTTGTACTTTAAACATTTGCTTACTATCATCATAGCCGATAATACATGTTGCGTGTCTATATGAGCCTGAAACTTCATTTGAATTCCAGTTACCACCATTTACCCACATTTGATCAAATGAAGAAGTAACTTCATAGCCATTAACTACAGGAAAGCCTAAATCTAAAGCTCTTTTTATCCCTTCTACATCAGTAGCATCAAGTGCATACCAATCAACAGATTTATTTTGAGCTGCATCGTTTTGCTGTGTTGAGTTCGGTTGTGTTGAACAGTTGGTTTCAACGTAAGGCATAAGTGATAATGCGCAAACACCTTGTGATATAGCTAAATTGGCCGCATCCTTAATATGTGAGCCAGAATAACAGTCTGATAAAATTTTTATTTGATTATAAACATAGGCAGGGCTTCTAAGCGCCGCACTCCAACAATAATATTTAGGATAAGTTAAAATACCCATTGCTGTATATCCAACAGCCCAACCCACACAAGAACCTTGACCACCCTGATTGCCAATTGGGGGGCTAACAAGCATAGTAATACCGTTGCCGCTATTAGCAATGGTATTTGATTGCCTTATTGAATTTCTTGTTGAATATTTTGCCAAGGTATCCCAATTAGGACGTGGTAATTGCGCGTATTCTGAATTCGATAAGAAAACTGCCCCAGTCGAATACGTTTGTGAAGACAGATAGTTCGAAAATATTATTGCAACAAGAAGGGATAAAAATTTTTTCATAGATATAAACTTAATTATGGTTTTTTTATATAATACCTACTACCGTTATAAGGTAATAAATACGATGAGTATCTCCCAGAAATTCCTGGACTAAACATTAAGGTGTCACCCTTTTTTTCATAAGAGTCCCACCCTACAAGCCAGTTGAATAAGTGCCGGAATCTATAGTTATACCAGATTGTATTTGCTTCCAACTTCCATTCGCATAAAAATGAATAGATTCTGTAAGCCCGCTATTTTGAGGGGTTAAAGGGTTAGTTGCACTAAGCGGTAATGCAAAAGTGCTTTTTATCCAAACCCAATCACCTACGATTGAAGCAGGTTGTATGCCTACATCTTTTTTGCAGGAAATTATAAGTAAGAAAAATACTATTGTGAAATATTTGAATCGCATACGAATATTTATTGTAATCTAACAAGAACTTAGGTAATTCCTTATAAGAAATGCTGAAATCTTCACGCACTACAAAAAATACCGTGAAAAAACAGACAGATTTACGTTTTTACAACTATCTTATTGGTGAAATATGCAAGTATTAAATAGTAATCAGGTTATTATTTTTTAATATAAAACTTAGATCCGCTTGTTGGAATTAGATAGGAGGAGATTCTGCCTGATAATCCTGTTCTAAATAAAAGTGTATCGTTAGTTCTCATATACGAGTCCCACCCTAAAAAAATGCCATTCTTATAAAACCCAACACTATCATAGTAATAGTGAAATGCACCAACATATGGAAGATAATCTCCACGACCAGTTGAATAAGTGCCGGAATCTATAGTTATACCAGATTGTATTTGCTTCCAACTTCCATTCGCATAAAAATGAATAGATTCTGTAAGCCCGCTATTT
>JBDKJW010000173.1:0-7921 GCA_039796395.1 Bacteroidota bacterium | reverse complement strand
AAAAATATGTTTAGTCAGTCGATCTTTTTTATCGAGGTCTTCTAATATTTTTTCGCGAATTTCTTTTTGTGAATCCATTTTAATTAATTGCAGCCAACGGTCAGGTATTGCTGCAGGTGGGGAATTTTATAACGTCCAGCCCGGAACAACTGCTTGGTTTTGTAATATTGTTGATTGTAGGAACTGTTGCTTGGCGTTGTTCGTCTGCCGAAACCGAAGCTGATAGTAGCACATAGTTGATGTTACAATGTCCAGCCCCACTTGCAGCAATACCCCTGTTAGCTGCCGTTTTTTGTCCTACTGTGCTAAGAAGCCGCCATCTACAGCTACAGTTTCACCTGTTACATAACTTGAGCCGTCGCTGCATAACCACAATACAGCGTCTGCAATTTCTTCAGGTTGTCCTAATCTTCCCATTGGCGCAAATTTTGTCAATTCATGAAGGACTTCTCTGTTTCCATCTGTAATAAAGTCTGCCATTGGCGTATCAAACATACCTGGGCTTATTGCGTTCACTCGTATGCCTTTTGTGGCGTTTTCAAGTGCTGCACTTTTTGTCATACCAATAACTGCATATTTTGTTGCACTGTATGCTGCTCGTCCACTTGCACCAACATGTCCAGCTAATGAACTACAGTTTACGATTACACCAGAACCTTGTTTCAACATTTGTCTAATCTCATATTGCATACACAACCAAATGCCATTTTGATTGATTGATACAATGCGGTCATAGTCTGCTCTGCTTAAATCTTCCACATTAATTCCCAAAGTATTAATGCCTGCGTTATTATAAGCCATGTCTAATTTGCCGAATGTCGCTACAGTTAAATCAATCATTGATTTTACTTCGTCTTCATTCGCAACATTACATTTAACAGCAAGTGCTTTGCCGCCGCTGTTGTTAATTTTATCAACTTCAGTTTGCAGCGATGTCATGTCAACGTCCGCCATAACGGTCGCCGCACCTGCTTCTGCAAAAGCTTTTGCTGTTGATAATCCCATGCCTTTGGCTGCACCTGTCACTAAGGCTACGCAACCTTCAAAATTGTATTTAACTTGTCTTGTCATAATTTGTTTGATGAATTTTGATTGTTATTGAGTGCCGCTTTAAAATGGCAGCTAACGAGCAGGGCTTTATGCAGGTTGGGAATTGTTATTCGTCCGCCCACAACCGCTGCTGATTGAAAATATAAACTTGAATTTAAGAACTAAAGTTGAAAGTTGTTTGTCCAGCCCGAACCAAAGCTTGGATTTGTAAATTGCTGATGTTTGCTGGTCATGCCCAACTTGCATAAAACCCAATGTTAGCAGCAGTAGAATTAATGGTCGCCGCAAAAGTGTCCGTCTTCAGGAAAACACCAATGTGGAATATCTAACTCAAGTGTCTCTTTTAGCTCAACTTGTCCTATGTGAGAAATTGAGTCTGTATCATACATTACATCCATTTTTGCGTCCATAACATAAAAGTCGCCAAAAATACTGTCGCATTTGTTACAACCGAAAGACATGTATGATTTACCTACTGTGTGACTAAAACGTTCTTTGATGTGCCCAAGTTTCAAATTTAATTCGGGGCTGTGGTCGGCGAAATCAGTAGCAAGTTTTATAATTTCTGATCTATATTCAAAACTATTTGATTCCCAAAGTGCTTCTTCAGGTTGTATATCTGCATTACATGAGGAGCGGAAAGGTGTTGCTACGTAAAATAGATGATTTAATTCTTTACATTTCCAACATGTCATTTCGTAAAATACAAGCTTTATCGTTTGTGTTGAGTTCGTTTTTGCAATAGGTCTAAATTGGATATTATTAGAAATGAAATTCTCAAGAAAAGTCTGCAAATCAATTTTTCTTCGAGTACCAAGATTTACCATCAAAGTTGAATTGTCATCATCCTCAACATAAAATACAGGTAAATCCGGTCTCTCTTCAATTAGTTTTGGTATCGGGTTTTCAAAAAACCAGCAGCCAAGAATTTCATCTCGGATATATTTGGATTGTCTCTGTAAAGTTTTTGAGAGCGACTGAGGGCTTAGTTGTATCTCAAAAGCAATAGGTCTAGTGTCATTTGGAATAAAAACATCAGCTCTCCAACCTTTCCCACTATATTCTTGTCTTGCATCAATTCCCAAACTCTCACATGCAGAAATTATCTGCATTTGTATTCTGTTATGCTTTGTAATGTTCTCCATTTGCTGTGTCGTGAAGGTTGTGTCGTGGTATTGCTGCCAACGTACGCACGTTTATGCAGTAAGGGAATAGTATTACTGCTTTAGTTTACATACGGGTTGCTAGTGAAAATTAGCGAAGTTTTTGAAGTTAAACAAACAGATTATCATAGAATCACAAATTATGTTGTGAAAAAATTTTGCCCTTATTGCATAAACGCATTGTTATGCACAGGGCTTAATTTCTGTTGTAGATTTTACTTGCTTAAAATAAGCGATAATTTCTTCTTTAGTCATTTTTGATAACTTGTCGCTTAATTTGTCTCGTTGCTGACGCATGTATTTAACAGCATCAAACTGTTTTTCAATCGTCTTCATATTTTTCAAATTCTCTTGGTGATCTAATTTCTAATTGCTTATAACCATTCTTAATATTGATAGAGTTGTAGCCTCTAATTCTTTGAACATTCACAATATGCTTAAAGTTCCAGCTAATCAAAAAATCCGCTTTGTAAATTGTCGATAAGGCAATGTGTAAGCAATCAGCGAAACTTGTCTGGCCAACAACTTTTTCCGAAATATACTCAGTAGCTAATTCAATAGCTTCTTCACTTGTCTCAATAAATTCAGTATTACTTTCTTTAATACTTTTCACCAATTCACGTACTCTTTCCGGAGCGCTCCCTAATTCATCTTGGGTAACAGTCGAAAAGAGTAATGTAAATTCACCTTTATCTAGTCTTTCAAAAAGGGGTACAGTATATTCAGCAAACTCTTCGTCGAAGTATCCACCAAATACGGATGTGTCAATATAAATACGCTGTTTCACAATGCAATTTAAACAATTTTGGTGTTAAAATAGCCTTGTGCATAACGTACGCGCGTTTGTGCAGTAAGGGGATAGCATTACTGTTTTAGTTTATACGCATGTTGCTAGAGTAAATTAGCAAAGTTTTTGAAGTTAAACAAACAGATTATCATAGAATCACAAATTATGTTGTAAAACTGGTTTGCCCTTATTGCATAAACGCATTGTTAGCAGCGGGCGTTCACTCTTTCGCTTCTTTGAGTGCTTGTAATTCTAAAGCCACTGTCAAACGAAAGTCTGTTTGTTTGATCTTGTCTAGCAGTGGCTTAATAGAAGGAATAATACCTTTAAGCTTCGCCTTTATAATTACACCAATTGTCCCGGTATATGCTAGTCCTAATTGATATGCAATCTTTCGAGCTTTTATATCATCGATGATAATTGTACTGTCGGGTGTTTCAAGAGCTAATGCAATTGCACTTGATTCGCCTTTGTCTATTTGGAGTTCAAGTAGTTTTTGTCGATACTTGTCTATCACAGGCACGACAAGAACCCAATCGGGAAGATGGTCACCAAATTCATCTGCGATTTCGGTTGTTGTTACAATTTGTCCATATACTTTATTGAGTAAATCGAGCTCTCCAATTTTAGCTAGAACTATAAAGCAGCTAGTGTCGGAAATGATAGTTTTATGCATTTGCTACATCTCTAGATAAGTCTGTAGGAGAGTAGTTGAATATAGAAACCTCATAGCTTGCTAAAAGTTCCGCGAAGGCTTTTTTGGTTAGTCCAGCAACATCAGCTGCTTGTCCAAGAGATAACTTGCCCATTTCATAAAGCCTGCTTGCAACAAGCATTGCAAGTTGTTTGCTGTCTATACCAGCAGCTTCAGGGATATTTAGTGTTATTTCTTTCACAGTCCAAAGGTACAGCTTTTTTTAAAATACGGTAATTCTTACGCTCGCTGCTAACGGTTTGCGGCTTTGCGTTCGGGCGGGTTTTCGAGGCACAAAGTTTCAATTTATTACTACTGTTTATTCGAGGCACAAAGCTTCAAGTTTGCACGTCAGCCCGCCTGACGCAAAACCGCTCCTATGTTTACAATTCAATAAATTTATACAATAAGGATTAACCAATATTAGAAAGAACAAAGGGTGGAATAAGATCGTAAAACCGCGTTGGCCTTTAGCCATTATAACATGAGGATCACCACCCCTTTTCTTACCCGATACTGAACAGTTCATTACGCTTAATTAAAAGCTTGTATTAGGATAGATAGTACAGTGTAAGAGTGTTCTTCCTTTTTTGTTTTTTCTTACCTCTAATATAAATCATTCACCGCTAAAACATGCATTATGGAACCAAAATTATTATGTTGTGGTATTGATG
The DNA here is from genome assembly GCA_039796395.1 of Bacteroidota bacterium. Classification (GTDB taxonomy): domain Bacteria; phylum Bacteroidota; class Bacteroidia; order Chitinophagales; family Chitinophagaceae; genus Sediminibacterium. The sequence goes on along the minus strand of JBDKJW010000173.1, from coordinate 3,553 downwards.
TTTCACATCTTACCCTCAATGTTACTTATCAAAACAACCTGGGTGAGCTATTTTACCTTCAGGTAGGCAATAATATTGCCGGGTTTAAAAAAATACTGGAATATACAAGTACTGATCATCATTTTGTGATGGAGGCTACCGGTGTTTATTATATCAGATTAGCATTCTTCTTACATGCTCAAGGGGCTAAATTAAGTGTAGTAAATGCCATGAGCATAAAACGCTATATCCAAATGTATTTAGAACGTAATAAGAACGATCAGAAAGATAGCAGATGGATTTGCCAATACGCAATTGAACAACGGCCTCCTTACTGGCAAATGCCTGATAATGCTTATTTTGAGTGTAAGCAGATATATAATACTATCCGAGAGTATAGTGAACAAGTAAAGCGATTTAATAACCAATTACATAGTTTAAAATTATTACCAGTTCCTAGTAAGGATATTATTAAATCAATCGAAAAAATGAAAACTACATTAGAAAAGGAAATGATAATCCTAGAGGCTAAGCTAGAAAACATTTTAAAGCAATGGCAACCTGAGCAATATAAAAGTATAAAAAGCATTAAAGGATTAGGTAAGCGAGCCACAGCTTTACTTATCATCTTTACCCAAGGCTTTAAGCATACTAAAAATCATCGCCAGTTAATAAGCTTTGCTGGGTTAAGTCCAACTGAATATAGCAGTGGAACGAGTATAAAAGGGAATAATAAAATTTATAAAAAAGGCGGTAAAGCAATAAGAGATGTTTTATACATGTGTGCCATGAATGCTAAACAAACTAACCTGTCTTGTAAACAACTTTTTGATCGATTAAAAGCTAATGGAAAAACTGGAAAACAGGCACTAATAGCAGTAATGAATAAACTCCTAAAACAAGTTTTTGCAGTCGTGAAAAACAAATCCTTGTATCAACCTAATTATTGTTCTGCAGTCGTGAAAAACAAATCCTTGTATCAACCTAATTATTGTTCAGCTAAACCTCAAAATAGTTGAACTTTTATTTGGTTTTTTACACAGTTCATGTTGGGCGTAGTTTTTACATTTCTTCCGGTAGTCCTATACGTGAAATAAAATTTGAGAATCTTTGCGATATCTTTTCTTTAAATAAATCGTCAAGTGAGCAAAGTCTATTGTCTAGTTGTTTATATAATTCATCTCTATTTACTGTGAAAAAGTGTTTAAAGTCAACAATCAATTCAGGCATATTAGTCTCTGGAAACTTTATGTAATGGTATCTTGGAATTTCATTATCCATTATTAATCCAGGTTTTGTATCTTTCCTTTTAGCTGTCGCATTAGTGTCAAAAATACCTGCCCAATGATTACCACTTAAAAAATCTTCAAAATTGAAAGCAGGGGCAATTGCAATATGTAGGAGTTTTCTATCCTTGCCATTTGTGCAGTTGAAGTCATGCTCCAAATCACATTCTTGATTCAAACAAACAACAAAGGGGAATTGAATTTTTTTAATAGTTATTTGTGACCCTTTAACGTCAAAACATTCAATCACTTCAATGTTGGTAAAAATATCACCTTGACAAATCCTTGTTGTCGACTTTGTCGTCTTCCTTGCTGATATTTTTGTCTTTGGGAGTTGCAAGCTCATATATTACTGTAATTCTTTTAGGAACATTTTTCTCAATTGGTCTAACCTCTATAATTTCTGGAGTTTTATTGTCTGGTAGCTTTATATAGTCATTTTCCATTACTTAAGCGTATTGATATATAACGGATTAATATTACTTACAAAAGCATTATAAGCACAGTGATTCAATGTGCTTATAGATTCTATCCAACTACTTAATTCTAGAGTTTTATCGTCATAAGAGTCAATATCAAGAAGAAGGTCATAGTTGTTTAAAACAGCTGGATAAAATTTATTTGGAATGCCATATTGAATTCGAACTTTGCATTCATCATGATTAAATTCTTCCTGACAAATATATCTTGAAATCTTCTCTTGCTTTAGTCTGCTAGTAAGGTTTTTAGATATTTCGGGATTAAATATTTTAGAAATATTTTTAGCACTATTGCAATTAAAATTATTTATAAATCTCATTCCAATTCTCCTTGCTACCATATTAATCCCCATTCCTATGGCATCGTTGATGATATTAGTAATTATAGGACTATAAGTTTCTCGATTACTGTAGTTGGTTGTTTCAAACCAAAATGAATTTTGCATTTTAGAGAATGTCATTGAAAAACGTCCTTTGTCACTTGTAAGGACATAATCAAAACTCTCAACTTTATTTAATTCTGAATTATCAGATGTGAATTTAACTTCAAAATTTGTCTGCATCCTTTTTTCAGTTCTGTCAAAGTACTTTGCAATTGCACCGATTAGTAAATCAAAGTCCAATTTATTGTCTATTTGTAGGTCGAACCTTAAAATGAAAAGGGCGATAGAATTGTTACTTAATTGTCTGTCTTCCATTTTTGTTATTATTTTTATTCTGGTCTGTCTTTAAAATTACGCACAACGTACGCGCGTTTGTGCAGTAAGGGAATAGCATTACTGTTTTAGTTTACACGCGGGTTGCTAAGGTAAAATAGCGAAGTTTTTAAAGTTAAACAAAGAGATTATCATAGAATTACAAATTGTGTTTTAAAAAACCGATGCCCTTATTGCATAAACGCATTGTTAGGCGTAAACCCTAAGAAATAATAATAGGACCATTTTGCAAATTGTCTTGGTCTATAAAAGATAGTACTTTGGGTGATAGGAAAGTTAATTCTTTGTAGGTATTAATTTTTGCAGATAATACAAATACTGCAATAGAATATTTTGTGAAATTCTGCTGATATTGAAGATTTTTATCGAAGGTTAAAAATGCATCAAATTTATTGTCGATCATTAGTTGCAATAACTGTCCATTTTTAATACCTGTCCAGCCCATATCTGCAACAGTAAATACCTGATGATTAGGAAAATCTATTTTAAGTTGTTTAGGTAGGTTTTCGTCAAGCAATAGCTTCATAGATGGAGCTAATATTTTTAGAAGTGATTAGCTTATTAGCTACTTCTAATAGAGCGATAGCAGTCTCCTTTTTAACAGTTGGGAAATCTTCAAGGAAATTGTCGAGAGAAATGCCTGCTTCTAAATGGTCAAACAAAGACTCAACTGGAACTCTTGTCCCGGTAAATACAGGCTGTCCACCTTGTATTTCTTTGTCTATTGTTATTATATCTTTTATAAGCATGCTCAAATTTACGAAATTAAATTTTAATCTATAAAACCTATGTCCAGCAAGGGTTACGCCTAACGTTTTGCAGATTTGCGATGGGCGGGCTTTTCAGCACAAACGTTCATTCGGAGCACAAAACTTTCTGCTACCACTAAACTGTCTGCGGAGCGTGAAACCCCGCCTATTGCAAATGTGCTGTTACCAGCAGGTTTTCCTGTCACTCGCTCTAATTGCAGTCCCATATTGTAATTATTTTGTCCGAGTTTAAACTTTTAAAAACGTAAAACAGTGTCGCTAATTTATTACTGTCGTTGTAATCTTTTACTTCTTTTTCTGGCAGAACGTCTTGCCATAAATAG
>JBDKJW010000172.1:0-5371 GCA_039796395.1 Bacteroidota bacterium | reverse complement strand
TATGGTTCAATCTACAAAAATTAGTTAACTTCATTAACTATTTTATGGAAGGGAAAAAAATTATTATCGAAGATCAGGGTTTGCGGGATGGTATGCAAAATTTATCTATTACTATTCCTGTAGAAAAAAAACTGACCTATATCAATCAGTTAATTGCTGCCGGATTAACCCGTATACAAGTAGCAAGCTTTGTTCACCCCAAATTAGTGCCTCAAATGGCTGATGCAGAAGCTATTTGTACAGCACTCCCAAAAGCTCCTGGTGTGGTTTTCAGCGGATTAGTATTGAATATTAAAGGGGTGGAAAGAGCTGCCAAAACAGGATTAAAACATTTGGCCATTTCGCTTTCAGCGAGTGATACACATAGTAAAAAGAATGCCAATAAATCAATAGATGAGGCAAAGGTTGAATTCAAAGAAATGGTTAAACTAGCCAAGCAAGAAAATATTAGTATCCGGGGTGGTATTCAATGTGCTTTTGGTTGTAGATATGAAGGAAACATTAATAAGCAAGTAGTATACGATTTGGTACAACATCATATTGATTGTGGCGTTGAAGAAATAGCCATAGCCGATTCTACGGGTATGGGTAATCCAACACAGATTTATACAATGATGCAAATTGTAAGAGCCTTAGCCTCCCATATCCCTATAGCCCTTCACTTACACAATACAGAAAATAAGGGCTATGCCAATGTTTGTGCAGCTATTAACGCGGGTATATATCAGTTTGATACCGCTTTCGGCGGGCTCGGTGGTTGCCCCTTTATTCAAGGCGCTACAGGTAATATTGCAACAGAAGATACCGTGCATATGCTACACCAAATGGGGCATACAACTGGTATTAATATACACAAGGTTGCAGCCATTAGTAAAGATATGGCACAACAATTAGGAAGTCCTTTACCTGGATTATTATATACTTTACTTGATAGAACAGATATTAAAATGAACTAGCATGCCGCAAACTATTGCTGAAAAAATATTATCAAATCACGCTGGCAAAAAAGTATACGCGGGAGAATTGTGTATTGTTCCTGTAGATGGCTGCATGGCTACAGATACTACCGCTCCCTTAGCTATTAAGGCTTTCAAAGAAATGGGTGGCACCCAATTAGCCGATAAAAATAAGTTTCATTTGATCATTGATCATGCTGCACCTGCGCCCAACGAACGTATTGCCAACTTGCATACACTCATGCGCAATTTTGCTAAAGAATATGGCTGCTCTTTATATGATATTGGTAGCGGTATTTGTCACCAAGTAATGGTGGATAATCAAAAAGTAAAACCGGGTGATATTTTTATGGGGGCTGATAGCCATACCCCTACCTATGGCGCGCTCAATGCATTTGCCTGTGGTGTGGGTAGCACCGATTTAGCAGCAGTAATGCTCACCGGAAAAATTTGGTTGAAAGTACCGCAAACAATCAAAGTAATTTTACACGGAAAAAAATTACAACTAGGCGTAAGTGGTAAAGACCTTGTATTAGAAGTTGTAAAACAATTAACGATTAGTGGTGCTACTTATCATGCCGTTGAATATCATGGTGAAGCCGTAGAACAATTATCATTGTCACAGCGAATGGTGCTTTGTAATATGGTGGCAGAAATGGGTGCAAAAACGGGAATCGTTTCTCCTAAAGGCTTACAGCTTCCTTATGCATTCAATCCTATTGATGCTGAAGATGATGCGGTATATAGTAGGGTTATTGAAATTGATGCATCATCTATTCAACCTAAAATTGCGATACCCAATTCACCCGATGATGTGCATGATGTAAGTCGATATATTGGTACTAAAATTAATTATGCTTTTATAGGTACTTGTACGAATGGACGATTAGATGATTTACAAGCGGCTGCTAAAATTTTAAAAGGACAAAAAATTGCTGAAGGTGTTCGTATGGTTATTGCTCCAGCAAGTAAACAAGTGTTAATAGATGCATTACAGGATGGAACTATCCAAACACTTATAGAAGCGGGGGCTACGATCATCAATAGTGGTTGTGGGCCTTGTGTTGGTAGCCATGAAGGCGTACCCGGCGATGGTGAAATTGTGATCAGTGCCGCCAACAGAAATTTCAAAGGTCGCATGGGTAACCCCAATGCAAGTATTTATTTAGCGAGCCCAGCAACCGTTGCCATGAGTGCATTATATGGACAAATAACTAACCCGTAACTCGTATCGCGTAACCCGAAAACAAGAAAAATGCCCACATCACACGTATACGGAAACAATATTGATACTGACAGAATCATACCCGGCAAGTACACCAAAACCCTTGATATTGCTTCATTAGCCGAACATGTGATGGAAGATCTCGATCCTGATTTTCATAAAAAATTTGTAGCCGGTGATATTATTGCGGCAGGCGATAACTTTGGCTGTGGCTCATCACGCGAGCAAGCACCAATAGCACTAAAAGCAGCAGGTGTATCGGTGGTTATCGCTAAATTTTATGCCCGCATATTTTTTAGAAACGCAATAAATATTGGATTACCTGTATTAGAAATTCCTGATCATGATATTGAAACTGGAGATGAGCTATTGGTTGATTTATTGGCGGGTATTGTAAAAAATAAAACAAAGAACAAAACCTATAGCGCTACCAAAATGCCCAAAGTAATGTTGGATATTATGCAAGAGGGTGGGCTCGTAAACTATCTTAAAAAAAATAAAGACTATATACTCGAATGAGCTTACCACTACATGGCATACGTGTGCTAGAATTTACCCACGCAGTAATGGGGCCCACTACCGGACTATTACTGGCAGATATGGGTGCGGAAGTAATTCATATAGAACCGCCACAGGGTGATGAAACCCGCCGCCTCAAAGGGTTTGGCACAGGTTATTTTCCATTTTATAGTAGAAATAAAAAAAGCCTAGCTATCGATTTAAAATCTACCGAAGGCAAAAAAATAATTGAAGCATTAGTACCTACAGCTGATGTGGTGGTAGAGAATTTTGGTCCAGGTACCATGGATCGTTTAGGCTATGGATACGAACATATACAATCCTTAAACCCAAGAATCATCTACAGTTCACTCAAAGGTTTTGCCAGTGGCCCTTACGAAATGCGTCATGCTATGGATGAAGTAGTACAGATGATGGGAGGCTTAGCCTACATGACGGGCAGGCCGGGCGATCCCTTGCGCGCTGGCACTTCTGTAATTGACATTACGGGCGGTATGTTTGGCTATATCGGTATTTTACTAGCGCTATATGAAAGAGAAAAAACAGGCCTAGGCAAACTAGTAAAAGCTAGTTTATTTGAAACAACTGCTTTCTTAATGGGACAGCATATGGCTTATGGCGCTATTACCAAAACACCTGTACCGCCAATGCCTGCAAGGGTTAGCGCCTGGAGCATTTATCGGGTATTCGATACCAAAGATGATAGTCAGGTTTTTGTAGGCATCATTAGTGAAAAACATTGGGAACGTTTTTGTGATGTATTTGATAGAGCAGATTGGAAAAATGATGCCCGCTTAAACAACAATAATAATAGAATCGATCAAAGAGAATGGTTCTTGCCAGAAGTAGAGAAAATGATGAAGCTATATACCAAGCAAGCCATCATGGATAAATGTGAAACAGCGGGTATTACATTCGCACCAATAGCGAAACCAGAAGATTTATTTGATGATATTCAATTAAATGAAGGAGGCAGTTTGCTTACTACTACACTCCCAGATGGTACTGTTACCAAACTCCCCAAAACACCTGTTGATTATGCGGGCGCTGAGATTGTATTACAACATAATCCCCCAGCCATTGGAGAGTACACAAAAGATATCTTACATAGTTTAGGATACGACGAAGCAACAATTGCAACACTTGCTGCGAGAAAAATTATTACAACAACATAAAACAACTAGGTATGTACGACCTTTTAATTAAAAATGTTGAAGTGGTTCGTCCGAATTACGAAGGAACCCAGAAAGCAGATATTGCCATAAAAAATGGAAAAATTGCGAGGATAGCTACTGATATTACTGATGGTGAGGCAGCAACTGTATATGATGGTCGACATCAATTGGCATTTCCCGGTATAACAGATGCACATATGCACACCGGTATTTACAATCCTTTGGAAGAAGATGCGATAAGCGAAAGTAAGGCAGCAGCCATGGGTGGGGTTACTTCTTCTTTAAACTATATGCGTACCGGAAAATATTATCTAAATAAAACGGGTCCCTATTCAACTTTTTTTCCGGAAGTATTATCTATTTCTAAAGACCGATTTTATGTAGACTACTGCTATCATATTGCACCTATTCAATATAGTCATATCGATGAGATAGAAATGCTGATCGAAAAATATGGTGTTACTAGTTTTAAAATATTTATGTTCTATGGTAACTATGGCCTTCATGGAACCAGTAATACACAAAAAGATTTTTTGATGACTCCGGATGGCGAGTATTATGATTATGCACATTTTGAGTTTATTATGAGAGGCGTAAAAAAAGCCATGGATCGTTTTCCCGAAAAAGCAGATGCCATTAGTTTAGGCCTTCATTGCGAAACAGCTGAAATTATGCGCGCTTATACCCATATTGTTCAAAAAGAAGGGAAACTAAAAGGCTTAAGAGCCTATTCTGCCGCCAGGCCGCCGCATAGTGAAGGACTTGCTATTTTTATTGCTTCCTATCTCGCACATGAAACATCGTGTGCCAATATTAATTTATTACACCTCACCTCAACTAAAGCAGTGGATGCTGCCCTTATGATGCAGCAAGTTTTTCCGCACATCAACTTTAAAAGAGAAGTTACTTTAGCACATTTAATATTAGATTACGATTGCGAATGTGGTTTACATGCTAAAGTGAATCCCCCCATTAGGAGCCGAGAAGACGTGGAATATTTATGGGAACATGTATTAGCCGGTAATATAGACTGGGTATGTAGCGATCATGCTTGTTGTAAAGCAGAGTTCAAAACAGATGCCCATGAAAAAGATAATGTGTGGTTAGCCAAGAGCGGCTTTGGCGGGTCCGAGTTTTTACTTAGTGGCTTATTTACAGAAGGTTCTAAACGTGGCTTATCGGTCAATAAAATGGCAGAACTACTCTGCTGGAACCCTGCACAAAGATTTGGCCTAAAACATAAAGGTGATATTGCAGAAGGCTTTGATGGTGATATTGTATTGATAGACCCCAATCAAACATTCACCGTTAAATCTTCCGAATCCCCAAGCACCCAGGGCTATAGCGTTTTTGAAGGTCATCAGTTCAAAGCTCCTGTAACAGCTACCTTTCTAAGGGGTAACTTGATTTATGAAAAAGGTGAAATAATAGGTGAACCTAAGGGTAAATTTTTACATCGACCGTATTAAAATAACAGTATGAATCTTCAAATTAAA
>JBDKJW010000171.1:0-5372 GCA_039796395.1 Bacteroidota bacterium | reverse complement strand
TAGGAGAAGTTACAGTTACTTCCAAAAAACCATTGATTGAAGTACAGCCCGATAAAATGGTGGTTAATGTAGAGGCATCACCCACCAATGCAGGTGCAACCGCTTTAGAAGTGTTAGAGAAATCACCGGGTATTTCAGTAGATAAAGATGGTAATATTAGCTTGAAAGGAAAAGAAGGTGTAATGATATATATGGATGGAAGGCCTACTTATTTATCCGGACAAGACCTAGTGAACTTACTCCGCAATATGCAGAGTAACCAGCTCGATCAAATTGAAATTATGACTAACCCACCTGCAAAATATGATGCAGCTGGAAACGCAGGTATTATCAATATCAAAACTAAAAAAACAAAAGTGTTTGGTTTGAATGGTTCGGTAAGTGCTGGTGTAGGGCAAGGTGTATATAACCGTACCAATCAAAACGCAACCATTAACTACAGGAAGAATAAAGTGAATCTTTTTGGTAATATTAGTCATAATCAAAATACATCATTTCAACACCTCGAAATTGATCGCCGATTTATAGATAATTCTTCAAAAGAAATCACTTCTTTTTTTGAACAAGTAAATGACGCTAAAAGAACCAATGACAACTATAGTGGTAAAATAGGACTAGATTATTTTGCATCTAAGAAAACTACACTTGGTTTTGTAGCCAATGGATTTAATAATAATCATACTAATATTACGCCAGGCGATATTTATATTTATAATGGAGCGCATATATTGCTCAGTAACACAAAATCTACTTCAGATAATCGAGAGAATTGGAAAGGGTATGGATTAAACGCTAATCTGCGACATGTTATTGATTCAACAGGTAAAGAAATTAATTTTGATATAGATAATTTACATTACGATCGTGGTAGTAATATGTTACTCACGAATTGGTATTATAATGCTAGCGGAAGTTCCATAGGTAAAGGCGATACATTAATGGGGAGCTTGCCTCAATTGATTGATATTTATAGTGTAAAACTAGACTATACACATCCATTAAAAAAAGGCGCAAAGTTTGAGGCTGGTTTAAAGTCGAGCATTGTAAATACCGACGCAAATGCCATTTACGATTCAATCAATTTTGGTAGAACTGTACGCGATTTAAATAGAAGTAATCACTTTATCTATAAAGAAAATATTAATGCGGGTTATGTAAATTTCTCTAAGCCTCTTTCAACAAAACTCAATATGCAATTGGGTTTGCGGATAGAGCATACGAATGCAAAGGGAAATCAAATCACAACGAATATTCAGTTCGATCGTAACTATGTACAATTGTTTCCAACGGCTTACTTTCAATACACCATTAATAAAAGTAATAATGTAGGATTGAATTATGGCAGAAGAATTCGTAGACCCGATTATGAGAATCTCAATCCATTCGTAGAGTTTTTAGATAGATACACCTATGAACAAGGAAATCCTTATTTGCGTCCGCAAATATCTAATAATATTGAGCTAACACATACATTCAAAGGATTCTTAAATACTACACTTAATTATTCTCAAACAGATGATATTATTCAGCAAGTACTAATTCAAGATAATACAAACAATACCACTTTTGTAAAACAAGAAAATATTGCTTCTCAGCGTCAGGTTGGTTTATCTGTTAATGCCTATAATCAATATACAAAATGGTGGAGTGGTAATATTTATGTAAATGTTTTTTATAATAAGTTTAATGGATTAATTAATAATGCACCAGTTACATTAGATGCAACTACGGCTATGGCTAATATTAGTCAGCAATTCAAATTTAATAAGGGCTGGAGTGCTGAATTAAGTGGTTTTTATAGAACAAGGGCCTTAGAGAGCATTTTTAATATCGGGGCATTCGGAGTAATGAATATTGGGGTAGGTAAGCAAGTGATGAAGAATAAAGGCAGTATTCGTTTAAATGTACGCGATATACTTTGGTCGCAGCGTGTAACTGGGTTTACTAAGTATGATAATGTAGATGCCAACTTCCGTCAGTTTCAAGATAGTAGGGTAGTAAACCTCAGCTTCACATACCGTTTTAGCAAAGGGAAGGCCAATACGCAACAACGCCAACGCAGTGGTGCAGATGATGAAAAGAATAGAGTAGGAGGCGGTAATAATTAGTGTTTCTCATGTTCAATATATATTCCGGCCCCGGTTTCTACCGGGGCTTATTTTTTATTATTTTTGTAAAAATGATAATATCGCCCTTCGACAAGCTCAGGGTGACAATAAAATTTTAAGTATAACCCGTAACCCGTATCTCATAACCCGAAACTATCCAACAATGCCATCCTTTGATATCGCTTCATCCGTAGATCTTCAAGTACTTGATAATGCCATTAATACCGTAAAAAAAGAAATTGCAGGCAGGTACGATTTTAGAGATAGTCATGTATTGATTGAACTGAATAAAAAAGATTTCATTGTGAAGTTGGAGGTTGATTCAGATATGCAAATGAAACAACTCATTGATGTATTGATCAGCAGATCGATGAAGCAGGGGATAGATGGAAGCGCCTTTGATTTTAGTAAAGATGCCTACCCAAGTGGTAAAATTGTTCGAAAAGAAGTGCCGGTTAAAAACGGACTAAAACAAGACGATGCGAAGAAAATCGTAAAAATGATCAAAGACAGTGGCTTAAAGGTTCAAGCGGCCATAATGGATGATATTATTCGCGTTACTGCCAAGAAAATCGATGATTTACAAGACGTTATAGCCAAATGTAAAGGTGGTGATTTTGGGGTTCCCTTACAATTTGTAAACATGAAAAGCTAGTAAATACGGCTTTTTTTGGGTAAAATCCTAGTTTTTGTCTACATTTGCCGCCCATTAATAATCGTACGGCTAAATCCGTACCACCTAAAATCAAACTAAAATGAAACAAGGTATCCATCCAGAAAGCTACCGTTTTGTAGTTTTTAAGGACATGAGTAACGGAGAAGCTTTCTTAAGCAAATCTACCGCTAATACAAAAGAAACAATTCAGTGGGAAGATGGTAAAGAATATCCATTGGTGAAATTAGAGATTTCTAATACTTCACATCCTTTCTATACTGGTAAAAATGTATTGGTTGATACTGCTGGTAGAATCGATAAGTTCAAAAAGCGTTACGCTAAAAAAGACTAAGATCTTTTATAGATATTTATCCCGTTTGCCTTTAGCAGACGGGATTTTTTTTGCCTATTCATTAACTATCTTTGTACTTAACACATATTTATGCAATTGGATATACTCGCTTTTGGTGTTCACCCCGATGATGTTGAGCTAGGTTGTGGCGGAACAATTTTAGGTGCTTTAGCGGAAGGGAAAAAAGTGGGTATTATTGATTTAACAAGAGGAGAGCTTGGTACACGAGGAACTGCTGAAACAAGGGATGCAGAAGCTGCTGCTGCTGCCAATATTTTAGGTGTACAGCATCGCGAGAATTTGAAAATGGCCGATGGTTTTTTTCAAAACGACGAAGTACATCAACGAAAAGTAATTGAAGTTATTCGCCGATTTAAACCGACTATTATTTTAATCAATGCACCTGAAGATCGCCATCCCGATCATGGTAGAAGTGCGAAGCTAGTAGCTGATGCTGCCTTTCTATCAGGCTTGCGCAAAATTGAATCAGCCGCCGCAGATGGTACTATACAAGAAGCATGGCGACCAACCTATGTTTTCCACTATATTCAAGACCGATTTATTCAGCCTTCATTTGTAGTTGATATTTCCGCACATATAGAAAAGAAGATGGAAGCCGTACAAGCTTATGGTACCCAGTTTCACAATACCAGTTTAAATGAACCGCAAACCTATATTTCTTCTCCTCAATTTTTAGATAGTGTGCGTGCAAGAGCCATGATGTTGGGTAAAAGAATTGGTGTGAATTATGCAGAAGGATATATAACAGAGAAGATTATTGGTATCAGTAGTTTTGATAATATTATAAAGCATACTACATAACATGTCAATTGTAAAAACCGGCTTAGTGCAAATGAGTTGCACGGCTAATAAAGAAGAGAATCTACAAAAAGCAATTAAAGGTATTCGTAATGCAGCAGCTAAGGGTGCGCAAATCGTATGCTTACAAGAACTATTTACCTCCTTGTATTTTTGTGACGTAGAAGATTATGAAAATTTTAAACTAGCAGAAGCTATTCCTGGTGAATCTACAGATGCCTTAGGTAAAGTTGCTGCGGAATTAAATGTTGTAGTGATTGCTTCTTTATTTGAAAAACGTGCGCAAGGGTTATACCATAATACAACAGCGGTAATAGATGCGGATGGTGCTTATTTAGGTAAGTATAGAAAAATGCATATTCCAGATGATCCGGCTTATTATGAAAAATTTTATTTTACACCAGGTGATTTAGGGTATAAGGTTTTCAAAACAAAATTTGCAACGATCGGCATATTGATTTGCTGGGATCAATGGTATCCGGAAGCAGCGCGTATCACTGCCTTAATGGGAGCAGAAATTTTATTTTATCCAACTGCTATTGGCTGGGCTACTTCACAAGATGATGCAACCAATACGGAACAATACAATGCATGGCAAACCATACAGCGCAGTCATGCAGTGGCCAATGGTGTACACGTGGTGAGTGTTAACCGAGTTGGTTTAGAGCAAAATGGCGCCATGAAATTTTGGGGTGGCTCTTTTGTAGCCAATCCATTCGGATCTCTTTTGTATAAAGCTTCACATGATGATGAAGAAGTTACTGTTGTAGACATTGATCTTACTAAAACCGATCGCTATCGTACGCATTGGCCTTTCTTGCGTGATAGAAGAATAGATTCATATCAACCGATTACGAAGCGGTATATTGATAGTGAGGAGTAGTCGGTAGGAAAGTCAATAAGAAAGTCAGTGAGCGAGTCAGTGAGCCAAGTCGAGAAGAAAGTCCGTGAGCGAGTCGGGGAGCCAAGTCAGTAGGAAAGTCAGGAATCCAAATCAATAAGAAAGTCTGTTGGTTAGTCAGAAAATTTATTAGTTTGTAAGCTAGAATTTTTATATTTCTATTGTGTATTTATTAATCAATAGAAATTATTCTAAGTAATGGGATTTGTTAGTTTTAAGTTTGAAGAGTTGTTAGTTTGGCAAAAGGCGATCGATCTTTCCGCCCAAGTAAATTATGTAGCTCAAAAATTTCCGAAAGAAGAAATATATATTCTTACAAGTCAAATAAAACGTGCCGCAGATTCAGTGTCTTTGAATATAGCAGAGGGTTCTACTGGTCAAACAACTCCTGAATTTAAAAGATTTTTGGCGATTGCTCTACGTTCTAACATTGAAGTAGTTGGCTGTTTATATTTAGCAAAGCGAAGAACTATAATTTCAAAAGATGATTTCGAAAATGTTTATTCTCTGTGTTTAGAAATTCTTCGAATGATTAAT
>JBDKJW010000170.1:0-5374 GCA_039796395.1 Bacteroidota bacterium | reverse complement strand
ACCCATTCTTACTTTTTCGTTCAATGGATTGCCAATTACTGTTTGTGCCAATGCTTTGCCCAGTGCTATTTGTACATCTTCAATTTTATTTTCTGGAACAAATATGCGCCGAATGGCTGTACATTTTTGTCCAGCTTTGGTAGTCATTTCCTTTCTCACTTCCTTAATAAAAATATCCCACTCAGGCATGGTGGGCGTAACGTCGTTGCCAAGTACAATACAGTTTAGTGAATCGGCTTCCATGGTAAAAGGAATATTTTCTTCCAATATTTTTTTACCCGATTTTAATAATAAACCGGTTGATGCGGAGCCTGTAAACGTAACTACATCTTGTGATACCACATGTTCTAATAAATCACCTGCGCTACCACAAATAAGTTGTAATGCACCTACTGGTAAAATGTTTGATGCAATGATTTCTTTTACAACAGCCTCAGTTAAGTAGGAGGTGAGCGTTGCTGGTTTTACAATCGCGGGCATGCCGGCTAATAAGTTCACAGCAATTTTCTCAAGCATACCCCAAACGGGGAAATTAAATGCATTGATATGTACGGCAACCCCTTCTTTTGGTATGAGTAAGTGGTGGCCCATAAAACTGCCTGCTTTACCGAAAATATGTTGCTCACCATCCAAGCAATAAGGGGTATCCGGGAATTTTCTTCTAAGAGATGCATAGGCAAAAAGATTACCGATGCCACCCTCAATATCCACCCAGCTATCTGCTTTAGTAGCACCCGTTTTATAGCTCATATCATAGAACTTTGGCAAATGCTCTCGGAGGTGTAAGGCTAAGGCTTTAAGCATTAAGCCTCGCTCATGAAAACTCATATTACGTAAAGCACTATTTCCTTTAGTTCTAGCAAAATGAAGTGCTGCAGCAAAATCGATACCCTTTGTACTTGCATGGGCAAATGGGTCGCCTATTACTGCATTATAGAGTAACTGTCCATCTCCTTCTCCTTTTATCCATTCGCCTTGAATATAATTTTCAACCTTATACATATCCCTTTTTTATCGGAACAAAGCTAACGATTGATAGTTTATGAGGGAAGAAAATAAAAAACCCGTCCCGCTTCAAGCGGGACGGGATAGCAGTTGGTTATTGGTCACAAAAACTTTAACAGTTATTAGATAGACATACGTTTATCGATTTCGCTGCAAAGACCAGCAAAAATTTCTTCAACAGTACCTTCTCCTTTTAAGTGAACCACTTTATTAAATTGTTCATAGTAGTTAGCTACTACGGTTGTTTTCTGTTTGTATTCCACAATACGAGCGCGAATAATAGTTTCATTAGTATCGTCGCTTCTGCCACTCGTTAAACCGCGATGTAATAATCTTTTCACGAGCTCTTCTTCGCTTACATCTAGCGCTAAAACAACGCCAATTTCCGTATTTTTAAGCTTGAGTAATTTATCGAGAGATTCACTCTGGGCAACGGTTCTAGGGAATCCATCAAATAAAAATCCTTTGGCTTGCGGGTTTTCATCTAATGCAGAACTAATCATGCCTACAACTACTTCATCGGGTACCAAATGGCCTTTATCCATTAAACTTTTGGCTTCAATACCAAGTGGGGTTTTACGGGCAATTTCGCTTCTTAATAAATCACCGGTAGAAAGGTGTTTGAGCCCATAAGCGGCAATCAATTTTTCACTTTGCGTACCTTTTCCACTACCTGGAGGTCCGAATAAGATGATATTAAACATGTACGTACTAACCTTGAATGAAGAACAAATATACAATTGAACTGTTAAAATATCTTTACCAACACAATAAAACCTTTGAAATTGGTTTAATTGGCTAATTAACGTTTGTTTTACGATTTAAAATGAAAGCTTTTTGAAGTTCTTACGTATATAATAACATATTAAAAAAATCATAACATGAAATTTTTCATTACCCTCACCGCATTTGTATTGTTTATACAGGGCTGTTGGGCACAACAAAACAAATCAAAACAAGCCACAAACATGGATACGACTAAAAAAACAACAAATCCTTATTATTCAAGAGACAATAAAGAAAAGGTAGCAGTGAAGGAAGAAGATTGGAAAAAAGTGCTTTCTCCCGAAATGTATTATATAGCAAGGGAGAAGGGAACGGAGCGTCCTTGGACCAGCAAGTTTGAAAATTTTAAAGAAGCGGGCACTTATTACTGTGCAGTTTGTGGCAATGCTTTATTTAAAAGCGACACCAAATTTGATAGTGGATGTGGCTGGCCAAGCTTTTATGAAACCATCTCAAAAGGTTCTATCATTTACTTGCCCGATAATACACATGGTATGCAAAGAACCGAAGTGCAATGTGGTAAATGCAAATCACATTTGGGGCATGTGTTTGAAGATGGGCCACCCCCCACAGGGTTGCGTTATTGTATTAACGGAGTAGTATTGGATTTTGAAAAAGCCAAGGAAGCCGAGAAAAAGTATGAGGGGAAGAAGGGAGAATAAGTTTTTCATTTTACAGGCCCCAAGTATTTATCATACCAAGCTACTATTTCTCGAACTAAATCGGTTTTTGGAACAAGATGGCCCGCTTCATATACGATGAACTTTTTATGCTCTTTTTGCGTGCCTAAAAAATTAAACATAGGTGTTTGTGAAGTTGCTACTGGAAAAAACATATCATATTTCCCGTTCATCATTATCACTGGTTGTTTTACTCTGGGTAAAAAATTTATTTGATCTACCTCTGGTAATGATTTGTTCATCACCATTCCACCTACATGTAGTGCAACGACTTTAATTCGTTTTTCTATAGCTGGCATTATGCCGCCCATATAACCACCCCAACTCCATCCAAAATAACCCAAGTTATCTGCCTGTATATCTTTTCTTGTTTCTAAATAATCAATGCATCTACCAATATCTTTTCGCCACATAATTACATGATCTTTATAAAAAACACTTTCATCAGGTAAATCACTATCTAACCCATCGCCTCTTTCAAAAGTGCCTTTATATATCGGGTAAATTACTGCTCTACCTGTTTTGGTAAGAAAGTTGATTGCCCTTGTATTTGCCTTTGGATCAAATGTTCTAAGATAGATATCACCAGAGCCGGGGAAATGTATAATGGGTTGATAAGGAGGTTTAAATCCTTTTGGTAAATATAACCATGCGTATATGCGTTCATTATTATATGCTGCATCAAAACTTATTTTTTCAGCCGTCCAAGATTCCCCTTCTACTTTCGTTTCAATTTTTTCATTTAATGCAGTTTTATCGTATAAAAACTGTTGTAGGTAATTAGTAAATGTTTTGTCATCTACTGGTTTCTCTTTATTATAATCCCTGAAATCCATAGGTATTGGTTTCATTAATTGAGCCAAAGTAGTGTCGCCAGACAATTCTTTGATGCAACGAAATCCATTCGAAATACTTCTGTCTATTTCAGGTGCTAAGTAGGTGTCATTGAAAGCATAAATAGGATCATTCCAACCTCCGCCAAGTATATAGCGGTTGCCATTTGTTTTGATGCTTTCATTATAGCACCATTCGCGGGCATTACCAGCAAGATCGTATATGCCACGTGAGCTTAAGCCTATATTAGTACCAACGGAACTGGTGTTCTTTCCATTAAAATTACTGTAGGCAGCTATAAATTGGGTTCTTGAAGTTTGTGCTACTACAGTCCAATGAAACACAGTAGGCAATTGCTTATTGGCAAATACTGCATAAGCAGCCGCTTCGTACCAAGATACGCCTGTTACGGGATAATTTTCTTGACCATCGGGGTATGTGCCAGCTTCCCATGTTGCTGGACCTTGCCTACCAGTTTTATCAATAAATATCTTTTGTGCTTCTACAAATGATATTTCTTTATTTCCTTTTTTTATTGGGTATTTCCAAAAATTATGATTGGTATACCCGCCTGCATCAATAAACTGCTTGAATTGCTTATTGGTTACTTCAAATTTATCGATCAAAAACTCAGATACCCTTTTTCCACCATTTGATTCCAGGCCTACTATATTCATGCCCGAGTTCAAAGAAGGTATTCGAACCATTCCATCTGGTAGTGATCCAACTTTATCTAGTTTAATAGTTGGGCTATCTGCCCAAAGTCTTCCAAATGAACCTGGTCCAGCGTATTCAATGGTTTGATATCCTTTCTTTCTTATTTCAATACGTAAATATGGTCGTGGAAAGCGAACATCCTTTAATGGAGTAGTGCCTGCGAATCGCCATTCTGCATTTGGCTTGGAGTAATCTTTCCACCACACTTCAGCCCCCGATGGAATTGTTTGCATAGATACATTTGTACTTACAATCGGCCAAAGTTTTACAAGTGTTGAATCGGCGGGTAAAATTTTTTCTACTTCCAAAGCCATATCAAAGGCAATGGTGGGGGGTATAAAATTATCATTAACTATTTTTTGAATAGCGGGAATTAATTCATTTTTTGCATGCTGTTTCTTCAGCCAAGGATTAATTATTGTATAGCCACTTATAGAAAGTATAGCTACGCTTATCAGTAGGTATAAGATTTGCTTTCTTGTTTTTTTAATTGCTGTTTTGTCTACGTACTTTTCCGACTTTCCTTCTAATTTTTTAATAGGTATTTTTAAGCCGTTATTACTAATTGCAAATACTTCTACTGGTGCTACAACATTTTTTAATACATATTTACCAAGTGAAATAGATTGGATATCGTTTTGATTTTTTATATCATCTATTACTTTTGCAGAAACTAAAATACTACCAGGCTCGGCCATAGATTCCAATCTTGAGGCAATATTAACACCATCACCATACACATCATTTTCATCAAAAACAACATCTGCTTGATGTATACCAATGCGCAATGGAACATTAGGCTCTTGAATCATCCATAATTGTATGGCTATGGCGGCTCTTACCGCTTCAAGTGCGCTATTGAAGCTACATAGTGCGCCATCTCCGTTAAATTTAATAAGCACTCCACCGTGAAGCAACAGCTCATCATCTAATTTGCTTTTTAATTTATCACGCAGTTGAATGGCCTTTACTTCATCTTGTTGCATGATAGCCGTATACCCCATAATATCGGCGAACATAATAGCTGCGAGTCTGCGAGATTGTTGCATAATGAATGATTTTGTTAGGCTTAAATTTAATAGGGTACTTCAACTATAAACGTAGTGCCCTTTCCTTCCTCACTATCCACTTCTAACTTGCCACTATGCACTTTCGTTACTATATCATACGCAAGGCTCAATCCTAGTCCGGTTCCCTGCCCCGTAGGTTTGGTAGTAAAGAAGGGCTGGAAGATCTTCTCTTTGATATGTTGCGGGATGCCCGTGCCGTTGTCGGTTATTACTATCGCAATGTTTCGAGTTTGCGGGTTCGCGGGATTCGGGATTTGTTTTGTTCTTACTGTAACCCGCGGC
>JBDKJW010000169.1:0-7455 GCA_039796395.1 Bacteroidota bacterium | reverse complement strand
TGGCAAGGCTTATGGAGTATACGGTGGAAATAAAAGACAAGCTGATTATTTTTCTGCAGCAAATCCATATTTCGATGAAAAAAAGAAAAGCTTTTGGCAGCGACTATGGCGAAGGTAAATATAACGACTGGTTCAGTTGATGGTGAGTGGACGGAAGTGATTCAACCCAGCTCTGGCTTGTTTGATTTGCATTTAGCGGAAGTATGGCAATACAGGGATTTGCTAATCATGTTTGTAAAAAGGGATTTCGTAGCTACATATAAACAAACAATTTTAGGCCCTTTATGGTTTTTTATTCAACCCCTGTTAACCACCCTCACTTTTATGGTTGTATTTGGGACCATTGCTGGTATATCAACTGATGGTGTACCGATGATGGTATTTTATATGAGTGGCATCACACTTTGGAATTATTTTGCAGAGTGTTTAAATAAAACATCTACTGTATTTAGAGATAATGCAGCCATTTTTGGGAAAGTATATTTCCCGCGTTTGGTAATGCCTTTAAGTATTGTAGTGTCTAATTTAGTAAGACTTGGCATACAAATGAGTTTATTTTTACTAATATGGCTGTATTATTTAATTGTGGAAAATCAATTGCATCCTAATTTGTTTTTGCTATTAATTCCCTACTTGGTTTTCTTGATGGCGGTTATTGGTTTAGGGGCAGGTATGCTTATCAGTGCCCTAACTACCAAGTATAGGGATCTTGTTTTTCTATTAAGTTTTGGGGTACAATTATTAATGTATGGAACTCCCGTTATTTATTCCATGAGTAGTTTACCAATTAAGTATGCTTTTTTGATAAAAGCTAATCCTTTGTCAGCCATTATTGAAACCTTTCGTTATGCATTTACCGGATCTGGTTCTTTTTCCTGGTACTTGTTAGCATATAGCAGTGTATGGGCATTTATATTATTGACATTTGGAACTTTAGTATTTAATAAGGTAGAAAAATCGTTTATGGATACCGTGTAAGTATGCGTACAGTTATTAAAGTAGAAAATTTGTCGAAACAGTATCGGCTTGGTGATGTTGGTACAGGTACATTGAGCCATGATCTTAAAAGATGGTGGTATAAAGCAAGAGGTAAAGAAGACCCATATTTATTAGTGGGTGAAACAAACGATAGAAGTACAAAAGGGGAAAGTGATTATGTTTGGGCACTAAGGGATATCAATTTTGAAGTTAAGGCCGGTGAAGTATTGGGAATTATTGGAAGAAATGGGGCAGGTAAATCTACTCTTTTAAAAATATTATCAAAAACTACTACTCCTACTACAGGTTCTGTAAAAGTTAAAGGACGAATAGCTTCATTGTTGGAGGTAGGAACAGGCTTTCACCCCGAATTAACTGGGAGGGAGAATATATTTCTAAATGGAGCCATATTGGGAATGACCAAACGTGAAATACAAAGGAAGTTTGATGAGATTGTAGATTTTAGTGGCGTGGAGCGGTATATAGATACACCCGTAAAGCGTTATAGTAGCGGTATGTATGTTAGGCTTGCTTTTGCAGTAGCAGCGCATTTAGAGCCTGAAATTTTAATTGTTGATGAAGTTTTGGCTGTTGGTGACGCAGAATTTCAAAAGAAGTGTTTAGGAAAGATGAAGGATGTTAGCGTAAATGAAGGTAGAACTGTATTATTTGTGAGTCATAATATGGGGGCTGTAAGCTCTTTATGCAATCAGGCGATTCTACTTCAATATGGAAGTATTGCCACATACGGAATAACCAATAATGTTGTAAAAAATTACTTTAATCTTGGAGCTAGTAGGAAAGAAAAAGTTAGTGTTTCTAGTTTTAAGGCATTTAGTAATAAAGAAACGCCAGTGCTTATTGAAGATATATTTATACGTGGGCATGAGAATAATATTCCAGTACTTAGCATTTTTGAAAAAATATCAGTTTATATAAAGATAAAAGTTCTTCAACCAATTAAGAATGCCAATGTTGGACTTTCTTTTTTTAATGAAGAGGGTATAGCTACTGATGCGGCTTTTTCATGGGACGACAATTTCTTCTTAAACGTTGAAGAAATTGGCCACTACTTTCTTGAGTTCAGCCCCAATCAGTTGAAACTAACTCCCGGGAGGTATAATATTGGCATTGCATTTAATCAGCATTATAACACAAATGCCTGGGAAGGAGTTCATTATTACCCGTTGTTTGAGATTGATGATAAAGATGAAATTGAACATTGGCCAAATAGAGATTGGGCTATTCATCATTTATCCGATAGCTTTTGGAGTTTAAAAAAAATGTAATGAAGGCAATATTAAATCTGTTTTTTGGGAAACAAATCAATGCAATTAGGCAGAAATGGAATAATGAAGAAAAGGAGAAAATGGTTCGAATAAGTGCTTTGATACCTCGATATGAACTTTCCAGTGTTCATCTACAGAATGCGAAGCTGATTGCAAATCGCTCTGAACTATTGGAGTTGCTTCCAAAAGAATCTATTTGTGCCGAAATTGGAGTTAATGAAGGTGAATTTTCTGAAGAAATATTGAATATAACAAAACCAACAAAACTCTACCTAATAGATGCTTGGAATGATTCTTTTTTTCACAATGGGAAGAAAGCAATTGTCGAAGAAAAATTTAGCAATCAAATGCAATATAAAAAGGTTGAGTTGAGAGTGGGATTATCGACGGATGAGTTGCCCAAATTTCCTGATGGTTATTTTGATTGGGTTTATTTAGATACAGCTCATACTTATGAAATTACATACGCAGAACTTAGTATCCTTAAAACCAAAATTAAACCCAATGGGATAATCCTTGGGCATGATTATGTTATCGGGAATTGGGCCGACTGGTTTAAGTATGGAGTAATCGAAGCTGTACATGAGTTTTGTGTTAAAGAAGGTTGGGAAATTATTTATCTAACTAATGAAACTCATCAGCATCGAAGCTTTGCAATAAAAAAATTGGTATGAGAAAAATTGTTATCACACAGTCAAATTATATTCCTTGGAAAGGATATTTTGATGCATTGGCAACTTCCGATTGCTTTGTGATATATGATGATATGCAATATACTAAGCGTGACTGGAGAAATAGAAATTTAATAAAAACAGCAGAAGGGCTTAAATGGTTAACTATTCCAGTGGAGGTTAAGGGAAAGTATTATCAAAAAATCAACGAAACAAGAATATCCAATAAAAATTGGAATAGAGAGCATCTCAGCCAGTTAAAGCTTTACTATAAAAACGCGAATAATTATTCTGCTGTATTACCTTGGATCGAAAACTTGTATTTAAATTGCAACTTTGAATTGCTTACTCATATAAATGAATATTTTCTCAAACATATTAGTGCATATCTTGGTTTAAGTACTAATATCTTGCGCTCTGAAAATTTTTTTTTAGATGGTGATAGAACTGAAAGATTAGTAGGTATTTGTCAACAACTCGAAGCTACTGACTACTATACAGGCCCTGCAGCAAAAGCATATATGAGTGAAGAAATGTTCGAAAAAGTGAATATCTCTGTACACTACTTTGATTATACTGGATATCAGCCTTATAAACAGCTTCATAATCCTTTTGAACACTCTGTTACAATCCTTGATTTAATATTCAACGAAGGAGTTAATGCAATACATTATTTGAAAACACATTCACAAGCGCATGTTTGATAAAAGCATTTTAGATCAAGTAAATCAATATTATACTAGTAAAATTGTGAAATATGGAACAACTCCGCAAGGAGTAGATTGGAATAGTACAGAATCGCAAAGCCTGCGATTTCGAGTATTGAGTAAGGTGATAGAAGAACAAAATTTTTCGATTTTAGACTACGGGTGTGGTTTTGGTTCTCTACAACATTATTTGCAACAATGGCATGGTAATAATTTCACTTATTATGGATTTGACATTTCTGCAGAAATGATTAATAAAGCAAAAGCTTTTAGTTTGCCTAACAGTTTTTTTTCAACATCGATAACAGATTTTTCTACCTATGACTATTTAATAGCCAGTGGTATTTTTAATGTTCGTTTGCAAAATAATGCTGATGATTGGTTGGTATATATACTGCAGGTATTGGATACAATGAACAAAATTGCAAAAAAAGGTTTTTCTTTTAATATGCTCACTAGCTATTCAGATACGGCTTTTATGAAAGAATACTTGTATTATGCAGAGCCAGAATTCTTCTTCAAATATTGTAAAGATCATTTTTCGCAACGGGTGGCTTTGTTACATGATTACCCTTTGTATGAGTTTTCCATTATCGTAAAAAAATAAAGTGTATGGCCAATGTTGTGATTTTTGGAATTGGGGATATTGCTCAAATTGCAAACTATTATTTTGAGATTGACAGCGAACATGATATTGTAGCTTTTACTGTAGATCAAGCCTATTTATCTACAGAACTATTTGAAGGAAAGCCAGTTGTGGCTTTTGAGAATATAGAGCAAACCTACCCATGTAATGAATATAAAATGTTCATTGCTACTAGCTATGCTAAGTTGAACAAAATAAGACAAGAAAAATATGAACAGGCCAAAGCAAAAGGGTATGAGTTAGTTTCTTATGTGAGCAGTAAATGCAGCTATATGTCGCAATATCCTTGTGGTGATAACTGTTTTATTTTTGAGGACAATACAATACAACCATTTGTTAAAATCGGAAATAATGTAACATTGTGGAGTGGCAATCACATTGGGCACCATTCAATAATTGATAGTAATAATTTTATAAGCTCTCATGTAGTTATTTCTGGACATTGCCATATTAAGCCGAACTGTTTTTTAGGAGTAAATGCCACTTTACATAATAACATAGTCGTTGAGGCAGAGAATCTAATTGGTGCAGGAGCAATTATTTCAATAAGTACTGGAGAAAAAGAGGTATGGCTCCCTTCAAAGTCAATTAAACTTCAAAAAAAAAGTAATGAATTAAATTTTTAAGATGCAATATTGGAAATTTGAAACATTAATTTATGATGGAAATAGTATTCCTGGATATACACATGCATCAGTTCCTGTCGGATTTTTTGTGAAAAAAAATGTGCTAAGAATTTTTTTTTCTGCAAGAAATAGTCAAGAACAATCTTTCCCCTTTTTTTTAGATTATGATTTGGATTTACAAGCCGTTGTTTATTTGCATGCTAAACCCTTACTAGATCTTGGATCTTTGGGGAGTTTTGATGATAGTGGTGTTATGCCAACAGAAATCATTAAAGTTGATGATAAAGATAATGGGCTTTCTTTTCAAAGAAAATTTCAAGGACCTATTTTGGATAGAACAAAAGAAGAGCCATATTTTAATGCTTCTGCTTGTATACTGAGAGATAAAGAAGTATGGAAAATTTGGTATCTAAGCTGTACTGGTTGGAGTATGGTAAATTCTAAGCCAAGACATATGTATAATATTAAAACGGCTAATTCAATAGACGGAATCAACTGGCACAGAACTGGCGAGGTAGCTATTGATTTTAAATATGAAAACGAATACGCTATATCTGTTCCTAGGGTGGTTTTAAAAAATGGAATTTACCAAATGTGGTATTCTTACCGTGGGGGGCCTGTTTCCGATAATTATACTATTGGGTTTGCCTCTTCAAATGATGGACTTAATTGGCATAGGCGTGATGAGGAGATTAAAATACTTTCATCAACTATAAATTGGGATAGCGATATGGTTTCTTATCCTTTTATATTCAATTACAATAACATGAGTTATATGCTTTATAATGGTAATGGATATGGTAAAACAGGGATAGGGCTTGCAACATTAACAAGATGAGTATATTATTTAATAAACCTTTTTTGACGGGTAAAGAAAGCCTATATATTGGAAACGTTCTTCAAAGTAAGAAATTTTCAGGCGATGGATATTTTTCAAAAAAATGTCAATCCTTTTTTGAGGATCGTTATAAATTAAATAAAGTGTTACTCACTAGTTCTTGTACGGATGCTTTGGAAATGGCTGCGATTTTAGCAAATATTCAAACTGGCGATGAAGTAATAATGCCATCCTATACTTTTGTATCAACTGCAAATGCATTTATTTTAAGAGGTGCAAAAATCGTTTTTGTAGATAGTAGAGATGACCATCCGGGTATGAATGAGATACTGGTTGAAGGGTTGGTAACTGAGCGTACAAAAGCAATTGTTGTTGTACATTATGCAGGTATAGCCGTTGATATGGATTTAATTCAATCAATAGCACTAAAATATTCCTTATTTGTAATAGAAGATGCAGCTCAAGCAATTGATTCTTATTATAAAGGAAAGCCTCTAGGGAGTTTTGGAGATTTTTCAGCATTCTCTTTTCATGAAACCAAAAATATTCACTGTGGAGAAGGTGGGCTAATAGTAATTAATAAGCATAATTACGCAAACAGAGCTGAAATAATTAGAGAAAAAGGAACTAATCGGTCCTCGTTTTTTAGAGGGGAAGTTGATAAATATAGTTGGGTTGATGTTGGTAGTTCATTTTTGCCAAGTGAAATTCTCGCAGCTTTTTTATTTGCTCAGTTAGAATCAATTGATGAAATTCAGCAAAAACGTATTACAATTTGGAATTATTATTATTCTTTGTTAACTCAAATTGCTAATAATAGTACTTTTCGAATCCCCACGATTCCAGCGTATGCTTCTAACAATGCTCATATGTTCTTTATTGTATGTAAAGACATTGATTCAAGGGATGCTTTAATTAGCTTTCTAAAAAGCAAAGGAATAAATACGGTTTTTCACTACCTAAGCCTGCATAAAAGTAATTTTTATTTTAACAAACACGATGGAAGAGAATTACCTAATTCGGATTACTATTCAGATTCTCTACTAAGGCTTCCACTGCATTGTGACTTACAATCGAAAGACGTAGAAATTATATGTGATTCAATAAAAGAATTTTATGAATTATCATTTAATGATTGCTGATAAATTCATTGATAGCTATATCTCTGATATTCGAAAAGCCGGATTACTAGGAACAAATCAGTTTTGGGTTTTTGGATCAATTGACGATAATAAATTCATTTCTGAAAATCTCGAGTTTATTAAATGGGTTGGGTTTAATTACGATGATATTTCTAAAAATTTAGTTAGAGTTTTAGAGTATAATGATAAAGTTATAGTGCATTGGTTTGATATGAATAGCGGAAAGATAACGTTGGGCATACCCAGTAATATTATGGTATATGCATATCATTGGGGGGGAGATTTTTTAGAAGACCCATATCCGGTTCACTCAAAAAAATGGTTAGGCAAGAAAACGTATCTTAAATTCAAAGCAAGTAGGAATTTAGTAATAAGAGAGAGCGCCAGACAAAGCAGATACCCGTATCTTCTTTTTACTTTATATCTACATTTTTTAAACAAGATAAGGTTGAATAAGCTTTTCAAAGAAAAGGTAAAACAGGTTAAGAGAATTAATTTTTTGGTACTTCACCCCTCAAATACAGGAGATGTAGAGATTACCAAATCAATATACAAATA